>NZ_JBIUWQ010000008.1:0-133800 GCF_044743525.1 Pseudomonas sp. NPDC087598
CAAGTTGTTCTTGCTGCTCAGATGGGCCAGGACCAGGTGTTGCAAGCCCTGCCAACCCAACTCGGACACCAGGAATGCCGCCTGATGGTTGTTCAAATGTCCCAGCTCGCCGCCCACCCGTTGCTTGAGAAAGTACGGGTAATGACCGCGGGCCAGCATGTCGCGGCAATGGTTGGATTCGATCATCAATGCATCGAGATCCCGATAACCGTCCAGCACCCGCTCGCAGTAGGAACCCAGGTCGGTCAGCAGGCCGAAGCGCCGCTGCTCATTGTCACTGAATACATACTGGGTCGGTTCCTGCGCATCATGGGCCACGGCAATGACCCCGATGTTCAATGCACCGATCTGCAGTTGCTCGCCGCCGGCCAGAAAGCCCGCGGGTTCAATCGGTTTGCGCATCCCGCGCAGTGTGCCGCGACTGAGGTAGACCGGCAGATTGTAGCGCCGAGACAGTAAACCCACGCCATGCACGTGGTCGGCATGTTCGTGGGTTACGAGTATCGCGCTCAGTTGCGCAGGGTTCACACCCAGGCGCAACAGGCGTTTTTCGGTTTCCCGCAGGGAAAAACCACAATCTACCAGCACATACGTATCAGCACTGGCGATCAGCGTGCCGTTCCCTTGGCTACCGCTGCCGAGAACGGCAAAACGCATGGTTGATCAGCCCAGATTGTCCTGAATCACGCTCAACACTTTGCGTGCCACTTCAGCCGGCGCGACGGTGTTGATGTTTTTCTCGACGGTCACCTGGATGTTCTCGCCAACCTTGCTCAGGCGAACCTGATAACGCTCGGCACGGGCTTCAACTTCTTCCTTGCTCGGCGCACTGCCGAACAGGCTGCTGAAGAAACCAGGCTTGTCGTCTTTCTTCTCGGCTTTTTCGGCCAGGTTGATGTAGTACAGGCCCAGGCTGCGGTTGATGTCTTCAACGCGCCATTCGCCCTGTTCCAGCGCACGGCCAACACTCGACCACGCACGGTCCAGATCGGTACCGACGTTCAACACCGGGTTACCGCTGCCATCTTCGCTGAGGCTGACACGGCTTGGCGTATCGAAATCACGCGAAGCCAGCATCGACACCGAACCGCCCTTCTCGGCGATACGGCTCATGCTCGCGAGCATGTCGTCGACCAGCGCTGCGTCCAGGCCAGTGTTGACCGAACGATTGGTGAAGGCGACGTCGGCGGTGCTGCCTGCAGGACGCTCGGCGCTGACCACGTAGATTTCACTGGTGTTGCGCTGCACGCCCGGCTCGATACGTACACGAACGCGGGTTTCGCTGTCGCTGGCGATACCTGCCGCGCTCAGGCGCTTGGCCATGGATGCGGACAGTTCGTCGGAATGCTGCCAGGTGGTGGTGAATTCGCCGGTCTGCGGACGCTGCTCGTCCAGACGGAAACCGTTGTCCTGGAAGAACTGCACAGCCACTGGCCAGACTTCGGCCGGTGGATGCTGGGCCATGACCCAACGCGAATCGCCACTCTTCTGCAGCGAGTAGTCGGTCGCATCGGCGATCGCCGACAGCGGTTGAGGACGTGGAACCACGTATTCGCCCTTGGCGGTATCGTCAGCCACGTTACGCGGGATCGGCAGCAGCGGATCCAGACGCTTGGAGGTGCTGACATCCGGCGGCAGTTGCATCGGTGCAGTCTGTTGTGCTTCCAGGTAATCGCTACCACGGTCACGGAAATAACCTTCCGGGCCCCAGACCCATCCGCAGCCTCTGGTGCTGGAGATAATCAAGGCAAGTGCGGAAAGTCCGGCCATTCGCTTCATGCGTTGTACTTCCTCAATTAAACCAGGACGCTGCACTGGCGCAGGGCCGAGCGCAACGTTTCATGACAAGGTGTGCTCAGCCAGGTCAGCGGCAGGCGGATGCCTTCGTGCATCAGGCCCATTTCAACCAAAGCCCACTTCACCGGAATCGGGTTGGCTTCGATGAACAGGTCCTTGTGCAGCGGCATCAGTTTTTCGTTGATGGCCCGTGCGGTCTCGGCATCGCCCTTGAGCGCGGCCTCGCACAGATCAGCCATTTCGCGCGGAGCGACGTTGGCGGTCACGGAGATATTGCCTTTACCGCCCAACAGGATCAGCTCGACCGCGGTCGGATCATCGCCGGACAGCACGATGAAATCCTTGCTCACGCCATCGATGATCGCTTTGGCACGCTTCAGGTCGCCGGTGGCTTCCTTGATGCCGATGATGTTCGGCACGGTGGACAGGCGAATCACGGTCTCGGCCTGCATGTCGCAAGACGTGCGGCCAGGAACGTTGTAAAGAATCTGTGGAATGTCGACCGCTTCAGCAATGTGCTTGAAGTGCTGGTACAGGCCTTCCTGGGTCGGCTTGTTGTAGTACGGAACCACCAGCAGACAGGCATCGGCGCCGGCTTCTTTGGCGTTGCGGGTCAGCTCGACGGCTTCGCGGGTCGAGTTGGCGCCGGTGCCGGCGATGACCGGGATGCGGCCGGCAACCTGTTTGACCACGGCTTTGATGACGGCGATGTGTTCTTCTACATCAAGAGTTGCCGACTCGCCGGTAGTACCGACCGCGACAATGGCATGGGTGCCGTTCTTGAGATGGAAGTCCACGAGTTTGCTGAGGCTGTCCCAGTCAAGACGCCCTTGTGCATCCATGGGAGTGACCAGTGCCACCATACTGCCCGCAATCATGAAACCGCTCCTGCCGGAAAAAGAGAGCGGTAATGGTACTGGCGCCAAGATGCTTGCACAAGCGAAGTACTGCGCTGCCGCCATTCCCCTTGGCGTCGCTTTTCGCTACCCTTCAGACTTTGATCGGTACTGATCAGCTTGTACGCCGGGTTCCAGCCTCCCTTTTCGGCCTCCCAGACCCCGTTCCTGCGTCGCATCGACGCGCTCCCGCTATAGTGGAGCGAGCCGCGACCGCTTGCCGGGGCTTTTTGAACGGACCGCCCGAACAGGCACTCCCCGACGGCCAACGCCCGTAAACCTACCGACCGCTCATCGCTTTAGGAATGCTGCATGTCCACCCCCACAGTTCGCGAACAATTCCTTGTCATCAGTGCCCTCGGCGCCAACCCCATGGAGCTGACTAACGTCCTGTGCCGCGCCAGCCATGAAAATCGCTGCGCCGTGGTCACTTCACGCCTGACCCGCCACGGCGAGTGCAGCGCGCTGATCCTTGAGATCTCGGGCAGCTGGGACGCTCTCGCGCGTCTGGAAGGCAGCCTCTCGGGTCTTGCCAAAAAGCACGCCTTCACCGTTAACGTGGTGCGCAGTGCGGCGCTGGAAAATCGCCCGCAGGCGCTGCCATACGTGGCTTATGTCAGCTCGGCGTACCGCCCGGACATCATCAATGAGCTGTGCCAGTTCTTCATGGACCACAATGTCGAACTGGAGAACCTGACCTGCGACACGTATCAGGCGCCACAGACCGGCGGCACCATGCTCAACGCTACGTTCACCGTGACCCTGCCGGCCGGCACTCAGATCAGTTGGCTGCGCGACCAGTTCCTCGATTTCGCCGACGCGATGAACCTCGACGCACTGATCGAGCCTTGGCGCCCACAAAACCCAATGTAAGGAAGCTTTCATGGCCGTTGTCATCGACCAACCGGTTGCGGATTTCGAAGCGCCTGCCACCAGCGGGCAAACCGTCAGCCTGTCTGCCTTGAAGGGCAAGCAAGTGGTGATCTACTTCTATCCGAAGGACAGCACCCCCGGTTGCACTACCGAGGGGCAGGGCTTTCGTGATCAGTACCCAGCGTTTCAGGCTGCCAACACGGAAATCTTCGGCATTTCGCGCGACAGCCTGAAGTCGCACGAGAACTTCAAGTGCAAGCAGGAGTTTCCGTTCGAGCTGATCAGCGACAAGGACGAGGCCGTCTGCCAGTTGTTCGACGTGATCAAGCTGAAAAAGCTGTATGGCAAGGAATACCTGGGCGTTGATCGCAGCACCTTCCTGATTGATAAGGACGGTGTACTGCGTCAGGAATGGCGCGGCGTGAAAGTGCCGGGGCATGTCGATGCGGTGCTGGCTGCGGCTCAGGATTTGAATAAAGCCTGATATTTCTGTGGCGCTCGCACTGACGCCATCGCCGGCAAGCCAGCTCCCACACGTTTTTCGCCACACACAAAACCTGTGGGAGCTGGCTTGCCGGCGATGAGGCCATAAGCCTCACCCAAAAAACTGCTTTAAAGCAGCGGCGCCACTACCGGCTCTTTGCGCGGCCACGCATCCAGCACAGCCTTGAACAGCGTCGCCAGGGGAATCGCAAAGAACACCCCCCAGAATCCCCACAACCCGCCAAACAACAGTACCGCGCAGATGATCGCCACCGGGTGCAGGTTGACCGCCTCCGAGAACAGCAGAGGCACCAGCACGTTGCCATCCAGTGTCTGGATGATTCCGTAGACCGCCATCAGATAAATGAACTGATCGCTCCAGCCCCACTGGAACAGCGCAATCAGCAACACCGGCACCGTCACCACCACCGCGCCGACATACGGCACCACCACCGAAACCCCAACCAGCAACGCCAGCAGCGCCGCATAGTTGAGCCCGAGCGCAACGAACGCGATGTACGTCACGCCACCGCAGATCACGATTTCGATGACTTTGCCGCGAATATAGTTGGCGATCTGCCGGTTCATTTCCTGCGCGACCCGAGTGATCAGCGCCCGCTCACGGGGTAAATAGCCGCGCACCCACTCGCCGATCATTGCCCGATCCTTGAGGAAGAAAAACACCAGGATCGGCACCAGCACCAGATAGATCATGATGTTGACCAACAGCGGCAGGCTCGACAGCGAAAAGGTCAGCGCCCATTGGCCGAACTTGCCGATCTCGCCCCGGGCCGCTTCGATCGCCTGTAGCACCTGCTCATCGGACACCAGATGCGGATAGCGCTCCGGCAGCAGCAACAGCAGTGATTGCCACTTGGCGAGCATGCCCGGCAGTTCGTTGAACAACGTGATCAACTGATGCCAGAGCAGCGGCAGCACCACGACGATGAACAGCATCAGCACGCCCATGAACAGCGCAAACACCAATCCCACCGCCGCGCCACCCGGCACCCGCAGACGCTCCAGCGTGACCACCAGGCCCTGCATCAGATACGCCAGCACCATCCCCGCCAACACCGGCGCGAGCATGCCGCCGAGAGTCAGCACGGCAGTAAAGGCCAGCACCAGCAGAACAGCCAGCACCACCGCTTCCTCATCGGAGAAATAGCGCTGAATCCAGTCGCGTAACACTTTGAACATCAATAATCCTTAGGTCTTTTACGCTGTCGGTTTCAGGCTTTTTTCAACCAGTAACGGTAGACGCCCGCCTCGTCTTCTTCGCGCAGCAGCGTATGACCGGCCAACCGGGCAAAGGTGCGGAAATCGCGCTGTGAACCCGCATCCGTAGCGATTACCTTGAGCACCGCACCGCTGGACAACTTGTTCAGTTCCATTTTTGCCTTGAGCAACGGCAACGGACAATTCAGGCCACTGGCGTCCAGTTCCACGTCATGGGCTACAGCGTCAGTCATTGCGTCACTCCGGATCAGGTCAGTCGAGCTGCCTAGAATATCTGGTCGCAAGCCCGGTGTCCGGCTACAGTAAGGTCTTTGTCTTCTAAGGCTTTGTGCATGACTTTTCTGCGCCCTACCCTGCTGACGCTCGCTTGCCTGCTCGCCTCACCAGGCTTTGCCGACGATCTGCCGTCACTCGGCGACGCCAGTTCTGCCATTGTCTCGCCGCAACAGGAATATCAGCTCGGCCGCGCTTGGCTGGCCATGCTGCGCAGCCAGGTTTCACAGCTCAACGATCCGCAGCTTAAGGACTACGTCGAATCCAGCGTTTACAAGCTGGTTGAGACCAGTCAAGTCACGGACCGGCGCCTCGAATTCATCCTGATCAACAGCCCGCAGCTCAACGCCTTCGCGGCGCCGGGCGGTGTGGTCGGGGTCAACGGTGGTTTGTTCCTGAACGCACAGACCGAGGGTGAATACGCTTCGGTACTGGCGCACGAACTGGCTCACTTGTCGCAACGCCACTTTGCCCGTGGCGTCGAAGCCTCACAGCGGATGCAGGTGCCGATGATGGCGGCACTGCTCGCCGGTATCGTGATCGCGGCAGCGGGTGGCGGTGACGCCGGCATCGCGACTATCGCTGGCACTCAAGCGGCGGCGATTCAATCGCAACGCACCTTCTCTCGCCAGAATGAGCAGGAAGCGGACCGCATCGGCATCCTCAATCTGGAAAAGGCCGGATATGATCCACGCTCGATGCCGACCATGTTTGAACGCTTGATGCGTCAGTATCGCTTCGACGCCAAGCCACCGGAATTCCTGCTGACTCACCCGGTGACCGAATCGCGTATTGCCGACACCCGCAACCGTGCCGAGCAGGCCAAACCGGGCGGCATTGAAGACTCCAAGCGTTATCAATTGATCCGCGCACGGGTGCAACTGATCTACGAAGAAACCCCAGGATTGGGCGCCAAGCGTTTCCGTGCGCAGCTGGATGAAAATCCGAAAAATGACGTGGCACGCTACGGTCTGGCGATTGCACAGATCAAGGGTGGTCAGTTGAATGAGGCTCGCGAGAATCTCAAGCAATTGCTGGCGTCATCGCCGAACGAGATCATCTACAACCTGGCGCAAGTCGATCTGGACATCACCAACAATCGCCTGCCGGATGCGCAGTCGCGGGTTGACCGGATGCTCACGCAATATCCCGGCAACTACCCGCTTAATCAGGTTCGAGTCGATCTGTTGCTCAAACAGAACCGCGCCGCCGATGCCGAGAAGGCGCTCGAAGCCTTGCTCAAATCACGCCCGGATGATCCGGACGTCTGGTATCAGGTTGCCGAAACCCGTGGTTTGTCCGGCAACATCATCGGTCTGCATCAAGCTCGCGCCGAATACTTCGCGCTGGTTGGCGATTATCGCCAGGCCATCCAGCAACTGGACTTCGCCAAGCGCAAGGCGGGTAGCAACTTCCCGCTTTCCTCGCGAATCGATGCCCGTCAGCGCGAGCTGATGGAGCAGGAGCGCATGGTCAAGGACATGATGGGCTGAAATCATCTCGCCAGACAAAAGCTTCAGGCATAAAAAAACCGCCTCTTTCGAGGCGGTTTTTATTTACCTGATAACCGGATTATTCAGCCAGCTTGAACGTGATGAAGCTTGCACGTCCCTGACGCAGAACCCGCATCGACACCGAACGATTCTTCGGCAGTGCCTTGGCGATCTCGGCGAACTCTTTGCTGGAGCCGATGGCCTGATTGTTCAGGTGAGTGATGACATCACCCGGTTGCAGGCCGATCAGGGCCGCAGGACCGTCCTGCACTTCCTTGATGACCACGCCACCTTTGAGGTCGTAGGTTTTCTTCTGCTCAGCAGTCAGTTCACCGACGGAAACACCGAGGCGGTTGCTGCTGGTTTCAGCACCGGACTTCGGCAGCGCATCCAGCTCTTTGTCTTCGTCCGGAATCGCGCCAACCGTCAGCTCGACGTTTTTGCGCTTACCTTCACGAATCACTTCCAGATTGGCCTTCGCACCCGCTTTCAGCGCCCCGACCAGATGCGGCAAGTCAGCAGACATGACGATCGGCTGACCGTTCATGCTGAGGATCACGTCGCCTACCTGCAGACCGCCCTTGGCCGCCGGGCCGTCATCCTGGATCTGCGCAACCAGCGCACCGGCCGGTTTCTCGAGACCGAACGACTCGGCCAGATCCTTGTTCACTTCCTGGATAACTACACCCAGCCAGCCGCGACTGACCTTGCCACCGCTCTTCAGCTGATTGGAAACGTCCATCGCCACATCGATAGGGATGGCGAACGACACGCCCATGAAGCCGCCGGAACGGGTGTAGATCTGCGAGTTGATCCCGACCACTTCACCGTTCAGGTTGAACAGCGGACCACCGGAGTTGCCCGGGTTGATCGGAACGTCGGTCTGGATGAACGGCACATAGTTTTCGTTCGGCAGGCTACGGCCCACGGCGCTGACGATACCTTGGGTCACGGTGTGGTCAAAGCCGAAAGGTGAACCGATTGCCACGACCCACTGACCGGCCTTCAGGTCCTGGGATTTGCCGAGCTTGAGCACCGGCAGATCCTTGCCTTCGATTTTCAGCAGCGCCACGTCGGAACGCGGATCGGTGCCGATCAGCTTGGCTTTCATTTCGCTGCGATCAGCCAGACGCACGAGGATTTCGTCGGCATCGGCAATCACATGGTTGTTGGTCAGGATGTAGCCATCCGGGGAAATGATGAAACCCGAGCCCAAGGATTGCGCTTCACGCTGGCGACCACCACCTGGCGAACGCTGCTGAGGCGGCATGCCGCGCTCGAAGAACTCGCGCAGCATCGGCGGCAGGCCTTCAAGATCAGGCATCTGCTGGTTCACTTTGCGGTCGGGCAGTTTTTGCGTGGTACTGATGTTCACCACGGCAGGCGAGGCCTGTTCAACCAACTGCGTGAAATCAGGCAAATCGGCCGCTTGCGCAGCCGGGACCGCCTGACCGAGCAACAGCACGGTGGCGAAAATGGAGAGATAAGACTTCAAGCTAGGTATCGACATACAGCTCCCGTTACGACGAGCAGGTTTAAGCGATATGGAACAAGGATCACCGGAAACCACTGGCCGGGACTTTTATTCCAGGAACAACAAACAAGGCCAGAGCCGTGAGGCTCTGACCTATAAAAAACTTTCGGGTTATTTGCAAATGAAAATGCTCAGCAAACATTTCATCTCCGACTCGACGAAGAAATGGTAATGACTGAAATCAGCTCACTGCTTGCTGGTTGCAGCGCCATCAGTATTACGCATCGATAGAGCTATTCGCTCTGCTGTGCCGATCGGAATCTCGCCAACCACGGTGACCATCATTTCGCCTTCAGGCGTGGTCAGGCGACGGGATACAGCGACGGTCGGACCCAGTTGAGTGCGGGTATCAGTGACTGTAGCGCCATTCAACGGTTCGAGGAAAACCGAAAAGCGCGCCAAGCCATCGTCATACATCAGGCTGTTGACCTGAGTCTTGGTTTCAGGATCTTTGTGCGAGGTGCTGCTGGTCAGCTCGAAGCCCGGCGGCAGCCAGTCCGAATGCCATACCTGAGTGGTCTTGACCGCAGATGCCTTGTCGCTGTCGAGGGTAATCGGTTTGCAGTCGGCGTCTGCCAACAAGTCCTTGTCCGATGGAACGTCGTCGGTATCAAGACTGGTGAACTGGAACCGTTCGAGCAACTGCCCTTTGTCGTTCAACAGCAGCGACTTCAATGGCAGGCCGGTCTTTTTGTCCAGGTGCAACTCAAATCCGTAGCGATGCTGATCACGAGGCGTCAACGAAACGATCACAGCATCTCGGCCGGCCACGCGCGATTTGCCAATGACGGCAAGGTCATACCAGTTTTTCAGCTTTTGCGGATCGAGAGGACGAGCGGCTGAGTTGGGGGAATCCCCCAGCCCGGCAATCAGGGTGCCGCTGACGCATTGAGTGTGTCCATCAATGCGCACGACTTCCTGAGCCGAGCCGTCGAGCTGGAGTAAACGCTCGCGGACCTGGCCGTTCTGGACGCGATGCCAGATGTTATGGGTAGAAAAACTACCGTTACGCTCGTAAACGAAGGTGCCGTGAAAGCTTTGCTGCTGCTCGGCCTGGCCCAGACGGGTCAGCCAGTCCTGGGCCTCATCGGCGTGGGCTGGAACGATGAACCAGCCACTGAGCAGAAGCGAAAGTAGAGGTATGGCGCGCATGATCCTCCTTAACGGTTTTCCAGGCTTGCTGCACGTGCATAAGGCAGCGCGCTTTCAGTACCTTTGAGCGCAGCCTGTTGAGCGTGCTGGCGCAGATAACCTGGCAGACGCTGATCATGCCAGCCTGGTTGACCTTGCAATACGCCGTTGGCCATTGGGCCAGTGGCTTCCGAACTCTCACTATAGCCTGCCAGAACAGCCGGACCTTTCACCTGTGGAGTGGCCAGGGTTGGCTGATTGGATTGCTGAGCGAGTTCCACGCCAGCGATTTCGTCCTGGTTGTACAGACGAACCCCCGCCAGCACGGCAACAGTCACCGAGGCTGCAACGGCCAGACGGCCAAGGTTGCGCCATGGGCTACGGGATACTTTGGCCGGGGCCGTTTCGTCTTCCAGCGCAGCAGATACTGCCGCAGCGATGTCCAGACGTGGAAGCAACAAATCCTTGTGCATGGCTGCCCGAGCGATCTGGTAACGAGCCCAGGTCTCACGGGTATCCACATCGTCCAGTGCGCTGAGCACTCGACGCAATTCCAGTTCGTCCGCTTCGTTATCCATCACTGCGGACAGCGATTCCTGCAGGGCTTCACGACTCATAGCGTTCCTCTCTTGGCTGTCGCCGCTGTCTCAGTTTTCCTGCAACAACGGCTGCAGGGCTTTATCGATGGCCTCCCGGGCGCGGAAAATCCGGGAGCGCACGGTACCCACCGGACACTGCATGACGCTCGCAATGTCCTCGTAACTCAGACCATCGAATTCACGTAAAGTTAATGCCGTACGCAAATCCTCTGGCAGTTGCTGAATGGTTCGATGGACGGTGCCTTCGATCTCATCCCGCAGCAGTGCACGTTCTGGTGACTCGAGATCCTTGAGGCCATGATCGCCATCGTAAAACTCTGCGTCTTCGGAACTTACATCGCTATCCGGCGGCCGACGGCCGCGAGAAACCAGATAATTCTTCGCCGTGTTAATGGCAATACGGTACAGCCACGTATAAAACGCACTGTCGCCGCGAAAGTTTCCAAGTGCTCGATACGCCTTGATAAAGGCTTCCTGAGCCACGTCCTGGGCTTCATGGGTGTCGTGCACAAAACGCACGATCAACCCGAGAATTTTGTGCTGATATTTCAGCACCAGCAGATCGAAAGCTCGCTTGTCGCCACGCTGAACGCGTTCGACCAGCTGCTGATCCTCTTCCTGGGTTAGCATGAACACTCCTCGATAGGCCCGGAGGAGACTTGCATAACTAAACGACCAGACTTGCAAACATAGACTCGGGCTTTTCGCAAAAGTTCTCCCCCTCCAAGCAAGTTTCCTGCGGGCTCTGATTTGGCACGCACGAAAAACGCAGCGCGGGATAAACCGGCTGCGCGAATAATCTTGTCATCGGTTTCGCCGGCAGGAACCCCAACCACAGATTCCGCACTGAAGCCGACACTGTCCCTTTTTCTGGCACCGTCTATTGATCTTGGGCCTTTGGCAAAAGTTCCAATTATTTATAGCCGTACCGACTGCATATTGGGCGACCCTGAACGGAAAAAGCCTGTTTCAGCGCCGATACAGTCGTCTTTTCCCAAAACCTGCGGAAAATTCTTCCGACGAAGCACCCGGTTTTTCCCGTCACAGTAGTTTCACAATGCCATATCGGCTCGGCTATTGTGCCGCCCCACCCCTCTATATACTAGTGGGCTGTGTGGCTGTCTTGACTCGCCGATCCAGCTGTCTTGCGCCAACCCCGACCCGGGTCGCTTTGAGCGGAATCCTGTAATGAGCCAACAATTCCAACATGATGTTCTGGTCATTGGCAGCGGTGCTGCCGGTTTGAGTCTCGCGCTGACCCTGCCGGGTCATTTGCGCATTGCCGTATTGAGCAAGGGCGATCTCGCCAACGGTTCGACATTCTGGGCGCAAGGTGGTGTCGCCGCCGTGCTCGACGATACCGATACTGTCGAATCCCACGTCGATGACACCCTCA
Source organism: Pseudomonas sp. NPDC087598 (assembly GCF_044743525.1). Classification (NCBI taxonomy): domain Bacteria; kingdom Pseudomonadati; phylum Pseudomonadota; class Gammaproteobacteria; order Pseudomonadales; family Pseudomonadaceae; genus Pseudomonas; species Pseudomonas sp. NPDC087598. The sequence continues at coordinate 11,715 of NZ_JBIUWQ010000008.1, forward strand.
ACGCTGGCGGTGGCCTGTGCCATGAAGACGCCGTGCGCTTCACCGTCGAGCACAGCCGTGAAGCCATACAGTGGCTGATCGACCAAGGCGTACCGTTCACCCGCGACGAGCAGTCAGGCACAGAAGACGGTGGTTTCGAGTTCCACCTGACTCGCGAAGGCGGCCACAGCCACAGGCGCATCATCCACGCGGCGGATGCCACCGGTGCCGCGATTTTCAAGACATTGCTGGCCCAGGCCAAAGAACGTTCGAACATCGAACTGCTGGAACAGCGGGTGGCGGTCGATCTGATTACCGAACGCCGCCTGGGCCTGGACGGCGACCGCTGCCTCGGCGCCTATGTGCTGAACCGTGCCACTGGCGAAGTCGACACCTACGGCGCGCGCTTCGTGATTCTCGCTTCCGGTGGCGCAGCCAAGGTTTACCTCTATACCAGCAACCCCGATGGAGCCTGCGGTGATGGCATCGCCATGGCCTGGCGTTCGGGCTGTCGGGTAGCGAATCTGGAGTTCAACCAGTTCCACCCCACTTGCCTCTATCACCCGCAGGCCAAAAGTTTCCTGATCACTGAAGCACTGCGTGGCGAAGGCGCGCACTTGAAGTTGCCGAACGGCGAACGCTTCATGTACCGCTTCGACAAACGCGCCGAACTGGCACCACGCGATATCGTCGCTCGCGCCATCGACCACGAAATGAAGCGTCTGGGCGTTGATTGCGTCTACCTCGACATCAGCCACAAACCCGAAGCCTTCATCAAGACGCACTTCCCGACTGTTTATGAGCGCTGCCTGGGCTTTGGCATCGATATCACTAAACAGCCGATCCCGGTCGTACCGGCAGCGCACTACACCTGTGGCGGCGTGATGGTCGATCAAAATGGCCGCACCGATGTGCCAGGCCTGTACGCCATTGGCGAAACCAGCTTCACCGGCCTGCACGGTGCCAACCGCATGGCCAGTAATTCGCTGCTGGAATGCTTCGTCTATGCCCGCTCGGCAGCGGCGGACATTCTTGCGCAACTGGACGACGTCACAGCGCCGGACGCCCTGCCCGTCTGGGACGCCAGCCAGGTGACCGACTCTGACGAAGACGTGATCATTGCGCACAACTGGGATGAGCTGCGGCGTTTCATGTGGGACTACGTCGGCATCGTGCGCACCAACAAGCGCCTGCAACGGGCTCAACACCGCGTGCGTCTGCTGCTGGACGAGATTGACGAGTTCTACAGCAACTATAAAGTCAGTCGCGATCTGATCGAACTGCGCAACCTCGCGCAAGTTGCCGAACTGATGATCAGCTCAGCCATGGAGCGCAAGGAAAGTCGCGGCCTGCATTACACCCTCGACTATCCGGACATGCTGCCCGAGGCACTCGATACTATTCTGGTGCCGCCCACCTACGCCGGCTGAACTTGAGCCGAACCCGCAGGCGCCGGTGCAAATCCGCCGCCTGCGAGTCGCGTGGTACACAGATTGATCTGACTCGCCATTCCCCGCGCAAACGAAAACGCAGCACTACGATCAGCGGCAGCGCCAGACTGTCCGGTCGCAGCTGTACGGCTTGCCAGCCATCTGCCTGATTCCACAACTGCCAGCCATCGGCATCGCGCCGCAAACCACGAAATGCCTTGGGATGATTCAGCAAAATCTGCCGCGGCATCACCAAAAACCCGTGAAGCAGACAGGCGAAAGCCCCGAGCAGACTCGCCCAGAGTGGAATAGACAGAAGAAACAACGAACCCAAGGCGAACGCCTGGGCCAACAGATACGCCGCCAGCAACTGCCGAGAGGCATGCCAGCGGCATTCGAACGAATTACTTGGGCTGGACACGATCCAGGATCATGCGAACCATGCGCTGCAGTTCCGGATCTTCAGACTCGCTGCGCTCCATGAACCAGCCGAACATGTCCTGATCCTCGCACGTCAGCAGACGCACATACAGATCGCGATCCACCTGGTTCAACGTCGCGTAAACCTCCGTCACGAAAGGCACCAGCAACACATCAAGCTCAAGCATGCCGCGACGGCTGTGCCAAAAGTGGCGATTCAGTTCAACTTGTTCGACTTCGGCCATGGGGCCCTCCTCAAATTTGGCGGCAAGTATACAGCCCGCGCGCAAGTCGCACAGTCGGCTTTGGTCGGGCACCACCGATCCTTTATCAACTACCCATTTCAACAACGCGCCCTTATGATGTGCCCCAGTCTATTTACCCTGCGATGACCCATGGCCGATTCTGCTTTTTTCTGCACCCTGTCACATGAAGGCGTTCTCGCGGTTCGCGGCGCGGATGCCGGGAAATTCCTGCAAGGCCAGCTGACCTGCAATATCAATTACCTGAGCGACACCCGGGCCAGCCTCGGTGCGCGCTGCACGCAGAAAGGCCGGATGCAGTCGAGTTTTCGCATTCTGCTCGAAGGTGACGGCGTGCTGCTGGCGATGGCCACTGAGCTGCTGGAACCGCAACTGGCGGACCTGAAAAAGTACGCGGTGTTCTCGAAATCCAAACTGACCGACGAAAGCGCCTCTTGGGTACGCTTCGGCCTAGCGCATGGCGACGCCGCACTGGCCAGCCTCGGTCTGGACCTGCCGGCCGAAACCGACAGTGTCGTGCGCAATGAAGGCCTGATTGCGATCCGCATCTCGCCGGATCGCGCCGAACTCTGGGTACCCGTCGATCAAGCTGAAAGCATCAGAGGCAAGCTGATCGCCGCCCTGCCTGAAGGCGAACTGAATCAATGGCTGCTGGGTCAGATCCGCGCCGGTATCGGTCAAGTCATGCCGAGCACCCGCGAGCTGTTCATTCCGCAGATGCTCAACCTGCAAGCCGTCGGCGGCGTGAGTTTCAAGAAAGGCTGCTACACCGGCCAGGAAATCGTCGCGCGGATGCAATACCTGGGGAAACTCAAGCGTCGTCTGTATCGCGTGAGCCTGGACGCCGCAGATTTGCCGGAACCGGGCACTCCGTTGTTCGCCCCAAGCCACAACAGCTCGATCGGCGAAGTCGTACTGGCTGCCAATGCCGGGAAAAATATTGAACTGCTGGCGGTGTTGCAGGCCGAAGCTGCCGAAGCGGACGATCTGCATTTGGGCACCCTTGAGGGGCCAGCGCTGCACCTGCTCGATTTGCCCTACGAACTGGATCGCGACCGCGAAATCCAGCGCTGATCGCAGCATTTGTTGCAACACCCTAGAGAGCATAAATGAACGAACTGGCGGATAAGATCCAACAGGATTTGGTTGAGGCCATCGATAACGATGACCTGGTTCTGCCAACACTGCCGGAAGTGGCCCTGCAAATTCGCAAGGCCGCCGAGGACCCGGAAATCAGCGTCAGCGACCTGAGTAAAGTCATTGGCCGTGACACGGCGCTTTCGGCGCGCCTGATCAAAGTGGTCAACAGCCCACTGCTGCGCGCCGCGCAGGAAGTCACCGACCTGCACACCGCCATCACCCGACTGGGCATCAACTACAGCAGCAACCTGGCGATCGGTCTGGTGATGGAGCAGATTTTCCACGCCAGTTCCGATGTGGTCGAACAGAAGATGCGCGAAGTCTGGCGCAAGAGTCTGGAAATCGCCGGGGTCAGTTACGCGCTTTGCCGTCGTTACACTCAGCTAAAGCCGGATCAGGCAGCGCTGGGCGGTCTGGTGCATCAGATCGGTGTGCTGCCGATTCTGACCTACGCCGAAGACCACTACGAGTTGCTGTCGGATCCGGTCAGCCTCAACCATGTGATCGACCATATTCATCCGCTACTGGGCGACAAACTGCTGCGCGTCTGGGAATTTCCGGAGCGTCTGGTGGAATTGCCGGGGCTGTATCAGGACTTCAAGCGCGACTCGACAGAGATTGATTACGTCGATCTGGTGCAAGTGGCGAGCCTGTATTGCCACAAGGACAGCGATCATCCGTTTGCGCGGATTGATCCACTCACGGTTCCGGCCTTCAGAAAGCTTGGGATCGACCCGGAAAACAAGGCGCTGTGCGCGGATCTGGAAGAATCCCGGACGATGTTTTACTGATCCAGAGCGGCGGCGCCCCCTTCGCGAGCAGGCTCGCTCCCACAGGTGAATGCATTCCAGAGTGGGAGCGAGCCTGCTCGCGAAGAGGCCTGCAAGAACACCGCCGAATCACCCGGCAATAAAGCTCACCCGCACTTTCAAACCCGCCTGCTCGCCATCATGCAGTGTGATCTGCGCCAGATGCGCCCGGCAGATCTCACCGACAATCGCCAAGCCCAATCCAGAGCCGGCCACCTGCTGATTACGCCTGTAGAAGCGCTCGAATACCCGATCGCGTTCTTCCAGCGGAATCCCCGGCCCGTCATCTTCGACCTCAAGCACCGCTGGCGCCGTCACGCGCAAAATCACATTGCCGCCCGGTGGCGTGTGCGCCAATGCGTTGTCCACCAGGTTGCTCAGCAGCTCATTGAGCAGCGTCGGTTCGCCACGCAACCACACCGGTTCATCCGCCTCCAGCGCCAACGCGACGCCACGTGCGTGGGCCAGTGGCGCCATGGCCATGCCCAGTTCCCGGGCCAATTGGCTCAGATCAAGTAGCTGCGCCCCGCCTTCGGCAATCGCCCGCGCGCCGTTCTCGACCCGCGCCAGCGAGAGCAATTGATTGGCCAGATGCGTCAGACGATCGGTGCCTTGCGCAGAAGATTCCAGCGTCGTGCGCCAGACCTGTGGGTCACTTGAACGCAGGCCCAATTCCAGTCGCGCCTTCAGCGCTGCCAGGGGTGTGCGTAGTTCATGCGCGGCATCGGCGATGAACTGTGCCTGTCGCTCGAACTGGCCACGCAGGCGCTCGGTGAAATGGTTGAGCCCGCGCACCAGCGGCCACAGTTCATGCTGCACTTCCACCAACGGCAATGGCCGCAAGTCGTCCGGCTGGCGCTCCTCGACGGCGGTGCGCAAACGCTCCAGCGGTCGCAACGCTGCGCTGACGGCGAACCAGACCAACAACAACGCACCAATCGCCAGCATGCCCAGGCGCAACAAAGTGTCGGCGGCCAGACTGCGGGCCATGCTGACCCGGGCTTCATCGGTTTCGGCGACGCGGATTTCCGCCATGCCGTTCATGTTCGGCTCGCTCACCGCTTTGAGCAGGCTGACCACCCGCACATTCTGACCTTTGTAGGTCGCGTTGTAGAAACGCGCCAGTGCCGGGTAGCTGTCGGTTCGCGGCGTACCGGGCGGCGGGCCGGGGAGGTTTTCGTAGCCGGAAATCAGCTGCTGGTGGATGTCGTTGACCTGGTAATAAATCCGCCCGGCGCTGTCGTAAGCGAAGGTGTCGAGGGCCACGTATGGCACGTCGGCACTGAGGCTGCCGTCACGTTGCGACAGACCGGCAGCGATGGTTCGCGCCGACGCCAACAAGGTGCGGTCGTACGCGGTGTCGGCCGCCTCGCGTCCATTCCAGTAAGCACTCAAGCCGCTGGCGAGCATCAGCACCACCAACAGCAACGCGAGGTTCCACAACAACCGCCAGCGCAGGCTGCTGGGCTTATGCATCGCGGCTTTCCAGCAAATAGCCGAGACCGCGGAACGTCACGATCGCTACCGGTTGACCATCGAGTTTCTTGCGCAACCGATGCACGTATATTTCGATGGCGTCGGGGCTGGCTTCTTCGTCGAGGCCGAACACCTGCGAGGCGAGTTGCTCCTTGCTCATCACCCGTCCCGGTCGGGCGATCAGTGCTTCGAGCACGGCCTGTTCGCGGGACGTCAGCGTGAGCAATTCTTCACCGAGGGTGAAGCGCCGCGTGTCGAGGTCATAGGCCAGCACGCCGCAACGCTGCTGGCGCTCGCCGCCGAGCACACTGCGGCGCAACAGGGCTTTGACCCGGGCTTCCAGTTCGGTCAATTCGAATGGCTTGGCGAGGTAATCGTCGGCGCCCAGATTGAGGCCATGCACCCGATCTTTCACATCACTGCGCGCGGTCAGCATCAGCACCGGCAGATTTTTTCCGCGAGCACGCAAGCGCGCCAACACCTCAAAACCGTCCATGCGTGGCAAACCGACATCGAGGATCACCACGGCATATTCCTCGCTGGCGAGTGCCAGGTCGGCGGCCACGCCATCGTGCAACACATCCACGGTCAGACCGGTGCTCTTGAGCGCTTGAGCAACGCTTTCGGCCAGTTGCAGATGGTCTTCGACGAGCAGAACACGCATGGATTTTTACCTCGTTCAGGGATGGCCGACGCCACGCTTTGCCGCGGAGTTTACAGCCGCAACCGCCGCTGTGAAGCCCGAAAACAGTGAAAGTCAGCTGAAAGGTTAGCGAAAGGTTAGCCCGTTAGAGTCGATCCACGGACAGTCCCGACTGCCGTCGCTGCTGCCACACAGCGTTACGAAAAACGCCACGAAGCGTTTTCGACCAATAAGAACAATAAACGGAGTACACCCGCATGCCTTCCATGCAGCCTCAGGCATTCACGCCTGCTCGCCCTTCCCGTTTCAGCCACACCGCCCTCGCCAGTGCCGCCGCCCTCGCCGGTTTTTCGCCGCTGAGTTTTGCCGACTTCATCGAAGACAGCAGCGCCACGTTCGAAACCCGCAACATGTATTTCAACCGCGACTTTCGCGATGGCACCAGTGCCCAGCAATCCAAGCGAGACGAGTGGGCGCAGGGTTTCATGCTCAATTTGCAATCGGGTTACACCGACGGCACCGTGGGGTTCGGTGTCGATGCGCTGGGCATGCTTGGGGTCAAGCTCGATTCGAGCCCGGACCGCACCGGCACAGGCCTGTTGCCAACCCACGATGACGGGCGCGCGGCCAATGAGTACTCCAAGGTCGGCCTGACCGGCAAAGTTAAAATCTCCGCCACCGAACTTAAAATCGGCAGCCTGATTCCCGAACTGCCGATTCTCAAGCCAAACGACGGGCGCATCCTGCCGCAGACGTTTGAAGGTGGTTTGCTGACCTCCAAAGAGATCAAGAACCTGACCTTCACCGGCGGACGCCTGGAGAAAGCCAAGGATCGCGACAGCACCGATTTCGAGGACATCGCCCTCAATAACAAGAACAGCCGTTTTGCCGGCACCGCTGCCGGCAAGCACTTTGATTTTGGCGGCGTGGACTACAAGTTCACCGACAAGATCACCGGCAGTTACCACTTCGCCCAACTCGACGAAGTCTACAACCAACACTTCTTCGGTCTGGTTGCCTCGCGCCCGATGGGCCCGGGCACGTTTGCCACCGACCTGCGTTTTGCCGTCAGTGACGATCAAGGCGCGGCCCGTGGCGGCGAGATCGACAACCGCTCGCTCAACGGTCTGGTCAGTTATGCCCTCAGCGGCCACAAGTTCAGCGCCGGTTATCAGCACATGTCCGGCGACAGCGCCTTCCCCTATGTCGATGGCAGCGACCCGTATCTGGTCAACTTCGTGCAGATCAACGATTTCGCCGGCGCCGAAGAACGCTCCTGGCAAGCACGTTACGACTTCGACTTCGCCAAGCTCGGCATTCCCGGCCTGAGCTTCATGAGTCGCTACTTGAGCGGTGACAACATCAAGCTCAAGAACGGCGAAGAAGGCAAAGAGTGGGAGCGCAACACCGAGATCAAATATGTAGTACAAAGCGGCGCCTTGAAGGATGTCGCCGTGCGTTTGCGTAATGCCACTTACCGCTCCAACTACTCCGCCCGCGACGCTGATGAAGTGCGTCTGCTGGTGAGCTACAGCGTTGCTCTGTGGTAATGCCCAGCGGTCAATGCCCGTTGGTGAACAACACGTCGAATAACAACAATGCCCGTGGAGAATCGAATGAACCTGTCACTGCGTAAAGTTGCACTGGCCGCCAGTTGCGTCCTGTTTGCCGGCCAACTCATGGCCGAACCGAAACGTCCGGAATGCATCGCCCCGGCCTCGCCGGGCGGTGGTTTCGACCTGACCTGCAAACTGGCGCAAAGCGCGCTGGTCAACGAAAAACTGCTGACCAAACCGATGCGCGTGACCTACATGCCCGGCGGTGTCGGCGCGGTGGCGTACAACGCCGTGGTCGCGCAGCGTCCGGCGGATGCCGGCACGCTGGTGGCATGGTCGAGCGGTTCGCTGTTGAACCTGGCGCAGGGCAAATTCGGTCGTTTCGATGAGACCAACGTGCGCTGGCTCGCGGCCGTCGGCACCAGCTACGGCGCCATCGCAGTGAAAAGCGATTCGCCCTACAAGACCCTCGACGATCTCGTTCAGGCATTGAAGAAAGATCCTAGCTCCGTGGTCATCGGTTCCGGCGGCACCGTCGGCAGCCAGGACTGGATGCAAACCGCGCTGATCGCCAAGGCTGCCGGGATCAACCCGCGTGACTTGCGTTACGTCGCCCTCGAAGGTGGCGGCGAAATCGCCACCGCCCTGCTCGGCGGCCACATCCAGGTCGGCAGCACCGACATCTCCGACTCCATGCCGCACATCCAGAGCGGCGACATGCGTCTGCTCGCGGTGTTCGCCGACAAGCGCCTCGACGAGCCGGAAATGAAAGACATCCCGACCGCTCGTGAGCAAGGCTACGACATCGTCTGGCCAGTGGTACGCGGCTTCTACCTTGGGCCAAAAGTCAGCGACGAAGACTACGCCTGGTGGAAAGCGGCCTTCGACAAACTGCTGGCCTCCGAGGAATTCGCCAAGCTGCGCGATCAGCGTGAACTGTTCCCGTTCGCCATGACCGGTCCGGAACTCGACACCTACGTGAAGAAGCAGGTCGCCGACTACAAAGTGCTGGCCAAAGAGTTCGGCCTGATTCAGTGATCGTCTCTGTCTAGCGGCCGTAGCCTCCATTCTCGGGGGCTGCGGCACAGGAGTTTCTCATGCTCTTACAACGCATTTTCGCCTCAGTGCTGTTGCTGGTTTGCGCCGGCCTGGCTCTGATGGCGTGGCCGTATCAAGCAGCTTTTTCCTACGAACCGGTCGGCCCACGCGCCTTTCCCTTGCTGATGCTCGCACTGATGGGCACAGCGCTGCTGTACATGGTGTTCCGTCCCGCGCCGATCAAACACAGTGAAGACGAGCCGCCGCTGGATCGCGCCACTCTGACCAAGATCGGTATCTGCGTCGTCCTCCTGCTGGTGTTTGCCGGCACGTTCGAACCCCTCGGATTCATCGTCGCCAGCATCATCACCGGGATTCCGATGGCACGTCTGTATGGCGGCCGCTGGCTGCCAAGCATCGTCATCATCAGCCTGATGGCCATCGGTCTTTACCTGCTGTTCGACCGTTTGATGGACGTTCCGCTGCCCCTCGGCCTGCTCGACGTTCTGGAGAACTGATATGGATACTCTTGGCTATTTGGGTCAGGGTTTCGGCGTCGCGCTGAGCCCTTACAACCTCGTGACCGCACTGTGCGGCACGCTGATCGGCACCGTCGTCGGCCTGCTGCCGGGCCTCGGCCCGATCAATGGCGTGGCACTGCTGATCCCGATCGCGTTTGCTCTCGGCCTGCCGCCGGAATCGGCGTTGATCCTGTTGGCAGCGGTGTACCTCGGTTGCGAATACGGCGGCCGGATCAGCTCGATCCTGCTGAACATTCCGGGCGAAGCTTCCACCGTAATGACCACCCTCGACGGCTACCCGATGGCCCGCAAAGGCCTGGCCGGTGTGGCCCTGTCGCTGTCGGCATGGAGTTCGTTCATCGGCGCGTTCATCGCCACCTGCGGCATGGTGCTGTTCGCGCCGCTGCTGGCGAAATGGGCGATTGCCTTTGGTCCGGCGGAATATTTTGTGTTGATGGTGTTCGCGATTGTCTGTCTCGGCGGCATGGCCGGTGATCGACCGTTGAAGACGTTTATCGCAGCGCTGATCGGTCTGTTCCTGTCCACCGTCGGCATCGACGCCAACAGCGGCGTGTACCGTTTTACCGGCGACAACATTCACCTGACCGACGGCATTCAATTTGTCGTGCTGGTGCTGGGTCTGTTCTCCATCAGCGAAATCCTTCTGCTGCTGGAAAAAACCCACCACGGCCAGGAAGCGGTGAAAGCCACCGGCCGGATGATGTTCAACTTCAAGGAAGCGGCGTCGGTGTTCACGGTGAACCTGCGTTGCGGCGTGCTCGGTTTCATCATGGGCGTACTGCCGGGTGCCGGCGCGACGCTGGCCAGTGCCGTGGCGTACATGACCGAGAAGCGCATTGCCGGCACCAGCGGCAAATTCGGTGAAGGCGATGCCCGTGGCCTCGCGGCGCCGGAAACCGCCATCGGCGGCGCGGCGTGCGGCGCACTGGTGCCAATGCTGACCCTCGGTGTACCAGGTTCCGGGACCACGGCGGTGATGATCGGCGCGCTGTCGCTGTACAACATCACCCCGGGCCCGCTGCTGTTCCAGCAACAGCCGGACATCGTCTGGGGCCTGATCGCTTCGTTGTTCATCGCCAACGTCATGCTGGTGATCCTCAACATCCCGATGATCCGTATCTTCACGCGTATCCTCGCCGTGCCGAACTGGGCGCTGGTGCCGGTCATCGCGATCATCACCGGGATCGGCGTGTATGCCGTGCATGCAACGACCTTCGATCTGTTCCTGATGATCGGCATCGGCATCTTCGGTTACATCCTGCGCAAACTGGATTTCCCGTTGTCGCCACTGCTGCTGGGCTTCATCCTCGGTGGCCTGATGGAGCAGAACCTGCGTCGTGCGCTGTCGATCTCCAACGGTGCGCTGGAAATCCTCTGGTCGAGCCCGATCACCGTCGGTTGCTGGGTATTGACGGTGATCATGCTGGCGATGCCGATTATCCGTATCTGGCGCAAACGTTCTGCCGCGCAACGCGCGATTGCCGATGTTTGATCGCTCCTCGCTCAAATCCTGGTGGGGAACCCCGCTGGTCGGTCTGCTCGGCGGCTATGTCGCCAGTCAGATCGGCTGGCCACTGCCGTGGATGGTCGGCTCGTTGCTGGCGATCATCCTCGTGCGCTGCCTGACCCCGTGGCAACTCACGGAAATCCCCGGCGGGCGCAAGTGCGGCCAATGGATTGTCGGGATCGGCATCGGCCTGCACTTCACCCCCGTGGTGATGGAGCAGGTGTTGAGTCATTTCGGTTTGATCTTCTTCGGCGCACTGGTCACCAGCGTGTCGGCAGTGGTCGGCGTGTGGTTGATGCGCCGCACCGGAGAGGACCGCGCCACGGCGTTTTTCTCGAGCATGCCCGGTGGTTCCGGCGAGATGGTCAACCTTGGCGCACGCAACGGCGCCATGCTCAGCCATGTCGCAGCAGGGCAGAGTTTGCGCGTGCTGGTGGTCGTCCTGTGTGTACCGGCGGCGTTCAAGTATCTGCTCGGTGACGGTACACCAATTGCTCATGCCGGCAGTGTCGATTGGCGCTGGCTGGCGATTCTATTTCCGGCGGGCGCTCTGCTTGCCTGGCTCTGGCAGCGTCTGCGCCAACCCAATCCGTGGTTGTTCGGGCCGTTGCTGGTGAGTGCGGCGGTGAGTATTGGCTGGGATCTGCACATCGGTTTGCCCAATGGCGGCAGTCAGATTGGCCAGTGGCTGATTGGCAGCGGCCTGGGTTGCCACTTCAATCGACAGTTCTTTCGCCATGCGCCGTCGTTCATGGGCCGCACATTGATCGGCACGGCGCTGACCATGTTGATCGCGACACTGGCGGCGCTGGGCTTGAGTGCGCTGACCCATCTGGATCTGCGCTCACTGACGCTGGGCATGATGCCCGGCGGGATCGCCGAAATGAGCCTGACGGCGGAAACCCTGCAACTGTCGGTGCCACTGGTGACGGCGATGCAGGTGATGCGGCTGTTGTTTGTGTTGTTTCTGGCGGAGCCGTTGTTCAAGTACTGGAACCGCAATCCCGAGTAAAACCGCGTCAATTTATTCGCGAGCAGGCTCGCTCCCACAGGGTTTTGCGGTGCGCACATAATCTGTGGCATCCACAAGATCCTGTTGGAGCGAGCCTGCTCGCGAAAGGGCCGATGCGGTCAACCCGTCAAACCGGTGGAAGACGCCACTCGATCGGCGTCTCGCCATTCTGCTCAAGAAACTTGTTGGTCCGGCTGAAGTGCCCGCAGCCCAAAAATCCGCGATACGCCGACAGTGGCGACGGGTGCACCGACGTCAGCACCAGGTGCTTGGTCGCGTCGATCAGCTTCTGCTTGCTCTGCGCATGCGCGCCCCAGAGCATGAACACCAGATGCGGCTGGCGCTCGCTGACCAGTTCAATGATCCGATCGGTGAAGAACTGCCAGCCCTTGTCCTTGTGCGCATTGGCGTTGGCGCGCTCGACGGTCATGGTCGTGTTGATCATCAACACGCCCTGGTCGGCCCAACTCTGCAGGTAGCCGTGATTGGGAATGTCGATATTCAGGTCGCGCTTCAACTCTTTATAGATGTTGACCAGCGATGGCGGTGCCGGCACGCCCGGTTGCACCGAGAAGCACAAACCGTGGGCCTGGCCCGGGCCGTGATACGGGTCCTGGCCGAGGATCACCACTTTGACTTTATCCAGCGGCGTGGAATTCAGCGCACTGAAAATCAGCGGCCCCGGCGGATAGATTTCCTTGCCGGCCGCCCGCTCCTGCTGCAGGAAGTTGCGCAACTCTGCCATGTAAGGCTGGTCGAATTCAGCACGCAGTGCCTCCTTCCAGCTCGGTTCGAGTTTGATACGGTCGTCAGCAGTCATGGTCATACCCGGCAAAAACAGTGGGGCGAACCCTAGGAAAGCCGACCACGCTTGTCAATTGATCTGACTCACATTCGGCACTTTCCCACACAGCGATCATACTGATCGTTCAAATTCCCGATCGAGGTCACGATGAATCTGCACTTCGAAGAACTCTCTGGCACCGACGGCGCCCGCATCGGTATCGCCAGCCTGGACGCTGAAAAGTCGCTCAACGCGCTGTCCTTGCCGATGATCAACGCCCTCGGCGACAAATTGAATGCCTGGGCCAAGGATCCACAAATCGTCTGCGTGTTGCTGCGCGGCAACGGCGCCAAGGCTTTTTGCGCCGGCGGTGAAGTGCGCAGCCTGGTCGAGGCCTGTCGCGCTCATCCCGGCGAAGTACCGCCGCTGGCCGCGCAGTTTTTCGCTGCGGAATACCGCTTGGACTACAGCCTCCACACCTACCCGAAACCGCTGATCTGTTGGGGCCACGGTTATGTGCTGGGCGGCGGCATGGGTTTGTTGCAAGGCGCGAGTACGCGGATCGTCACGCCGAGCAGCCGTTTGGCGATGCCGGAAATCACCATTGGCCTGTATCCGGATGTCGGCGCCAGTTGGTTTCTGGCGCGGCTGCCGGGCAAGCTCGGTTTGTTTCTGGGCCTGACCGGCGCGCACATGAACGGTCGCGATGCGATTGATCTGGATCTGGCTGACCGCTTCCTGCTCGACGAACAGCAGCCGCAACTGATCGAGGGCCTGTTACAGCTTAATTGGCAGGAACAGACCGCCATGCAACTCAACAGTCTGCTCAAGGCCTTGCAGCAGGAAGCCCTCGCGCAGATGCCCGAGGCGCAGTGGCTGCCACGGCGTCGGCAGATCGACGAACTGCTCGACGTCAGCGACGTTACCTGCGCCTGGAAAGCCATCAGCCTGCAGCGTGACAGCAGCGATCCTCTCATTGCACGTGCGGCGAAAACCCTGAGCGAAGGTTCGCCGCTGACCGCGCATCTGGTCTGGGAACAGATCATCCGTGCGCGGCATATGTCGCTGGCCGAAGTTTTCCAGATGGAATACACCCTGAGCCTTAACTGCTGCCGGCATCCGGAGTTCAGCGAAGGGGTTCGCGCACGGTTGATCGATAAAGATCAGAAACCGCACTGGCATTGGCCGGACGTCAGCAGTGTGCCGGATGCGGTGGTCGAGGCGCATTTTCACAAGGTCTGGGAGGGACGGCATCCGTTGGCGGATTTGACGCAGTATTGAAATGCTGATTGCCCGCGATGGCGACCTCTTGGTTCCCATCGCGGGCAGTTAAAATTGACGTACAAAGGTTAAATATTCAGCTCGTAAAACTTGATTATTTCGGCCAGCGCGAGTTGCGACTCTTCATTTTCCTTTACCAGAATATCTTCCACATCTCGCAATGGAGGAAGAGGATGTAAACGTTCGGCAATTTGCATAGCGGTGTAATCTTGAACCGTTTTTCCTTCGCCTTTGACCCTTATGAACCCAATAGCGTTTTCGCCTTCAGAAAAATGTCTGGAGACTCGAATCTTGGGAGCCATGCCATAGTCGACCACTATTACAAGATCATCCTGATCGCGATGAAACCTCAATTGTTCAATAGTCAGACCCACTGGAGAAAAATCGATTCCATCAAACCCGCCACCCGTGTTGTCGATCAAATCTCTACCCAGTCCATCATATTGATAGAGATCATGACCTGCGCCACCAGACAGAGTGTCGTCGCCGGGACCACCCAATAGAACATCATCGCCGACACTACCGATAAGCACGTCATTCCCCCGCATACCTCTGATCTCACCTGCTCCGCTTAACGAGTCATTACCGTGACTACCCACTAGCGGGAGCGCTTGGCCTTCTCGAATGGATTTGAGATTGACCGCATTCTCAACCAAGAGACCGTTGTGGTAAGTATCCGGAGCAGGGCCGAGCTGACTGGAGCCCAACAGGTCTTTAAGATTGACGCTTGATCCATCCGCAAACTGTATGACTTCAATTCCAGAACCCTCAATATCTCCTGCATTGGGCAAAACGATGCGAACCTTCTGAGACCCACCCCATTGAATATCCAATGTTGAATAGAGCATCCTCGCCCGAGGCGGATGGCGATTGGCACTAGAATGCGGATCGGGTGCCAACTCGATATTTACCGTTTCAATCAACGTAGCGCCCCAACTGAGCTGCAACCTTTCCAGCGTCGCTTCATCAGGAAGAATGACCTGGTCTTTATCGATTGCCCCATATTCGTCTTTCCATCCAGCGACACCTACTTCAGGCCGGTGGAAAACAGGCCCCAATGCATCCGCAATAATAGTCGTAGCTCCGGCATGCGCCTGCACGATATAAGTATCGGCACCGTTTTCACCGTACAACAGATCATTCCCCGCGCCGCTGACTAAATGATCAGCGCCTTCAGAACCGAGCAGTGTGTCGTTGCCAGCCCCGGCTGACACGAAGGCACCCGGTATCCTGTCATTAATCGAACCATAATCAAGCAGGGAACCTGAGTAGGCGACTATCACGTCATCGCCCGCACCACCATGGAAAATATTGCCGACTTCAACATTAACTCGCCCACCGGCATCTTCACCGTGAACGATCTTGTGTTTGATCGTTTTAGTTGTTACATCCCACCGAAACTCCTTGCGGACAGTTTCACCCACCGTGAAGCTTTCAGCGGGATACACGTACCACCCTTTGATTTCGCCTGATTCCTGTCTATCCGCAACTATTGCGTCACCTATTTTGAATGAACAGCCGCTGGCAGCGCCCGACCGAAAATAACGTGGGTTCAAGGAGGACGGCGGCACTGCGCTCTCTTTTTTTACATCTCGGAAATTGGACCGGGATGTAGAATTTGACTGTCTTTCACTAAATACGGCATTCCCGTCGTTAGTCCCCATCCATTGCGGCGTTGCAGACAAGGTTGCCGTTTCGGTGCTTTCATTGATCAGATCCGAGTAAGTGGTATAACCAGTATTGCTGGTGAATATACGGTTACGAACCCAGACACCCTGGTTATTTAAAGTAAAGCCTGTTGCATGTCTGCTTGCGACCCGCTTTGCTTTGAGCTCAGCGAGAAATCTGTCAGCCCAGCCAACCTTATTATCAATGGCATTACTTCGCTCCTCGCCAGGAGCAACGATGCCGGACTCGTCCGGAACATCCACCGAATCGTCGTCTGCAATGATGTCTTTGTTCTCTTCTTTGGCCGGCCTCCCCTCAGCCACTGGCGGTTCGACGATTTCAACGGCTGACAGCGTTTTTTTCATGACCTCCTGATAGCCGAGAACGCCACCATCGCTAAACGTGAACGTTGAATTCCTCCACTCCTCATGATTTCTGATAAGGATGGCGTCGCCTTCACCATTGGCCAACCGCAATACCCTGCCTACAGAAACATCAATGATGTCGGCTTTTAAATTTTCCGCAGAAAAACCAGCGCCGAACTTGATGATATTGCTGCCGCCAGAATCGGTGATGACATCAAGACCATCACCAGCCCCGAAGTAATAAATATCAGCGCCGTCATGGCCATCCAGCTCGTCGTTACCGGCACCGCCATCAAAAACGTTATTGCCTGAATCGCCACGAAGGTGGTCTTCACCCTCCCCGCCCAACAACGTGTCGTTGCCACCACCGCCCAGCAAGGTATCGTTGCCTGAACCACCGTCCAGATAATCTGCGCCGTGTTCGGCCTCGGATGTCTGCTCGTAGTCGCCGGATAAAATGTCATCATCAGCGCCGCCGTAAAGTGTGTCGGCGCCCAAACCTCCCGAAAGGGTATCGTTTCCTTCATCGCCTTGAAGGTAATCATTGTTGATTCCACCTGATTGCAGGTTGGACACATCACCATCCAGCGCGTCAGCTCCTGCTCCACCGATCAGGGTATCGGAGCCACCCATTCCCTGAAGTGTGTCATCGCCCGCTCCACCATCAAGTAAATCATTACCGTGATAACGAACCGGATGCTCCGCATAATCCCCGGCCAGCGCGTCGTTACCTTCACCTCCGAACAACAGATCATCCGCCCCGCCGCCCAAAAGTTTGTCGTCTCCTGCACCACCGTCCAGCAGGTCATTTCCAAAAAAGTGGGCGGCGTCACCGGCAACGCCGCTAAGTAAATCGTCATCCCCCTGGAGAGTGTCATTGCCTGAGCCACCATAAATCGCATCGGCTCCACCGTTACCAGCGAGCCAATCATCGCCACTTCCACCGTCCAATACATCGTCGCCATGGTGTTTGCTTTGCAGGCCACCTCCCCAGTCGAGGTTATCTCCCATCATTGTGTCATTACCGCTTCCTCCGGCCAGCGTGTCATTCCCGCCATCCCCCGAAAGAAGATCATCTTCAGTTCCGCCATCAAGCAAGTCCTCGCCCCATCCACCGTTGAGAACATCGCGACCGCCCTGGCCGTAGAGAACATCGTTATCGCCCTGCGTCGAACTATTAATTGAGGCTTTTGAAAAGACGGTTCGGTGACTGGTGACACCGCCGCCTATAAGAACTTCGACGCGTTTGAATCCCCATTTCTGCTCCAGCGCGCCGGTCGCTTCATCCCCTGATAAAACGTCATCTCCCGCACCTCCAATCAGCGTATCCCGATCGTTACCGCCCAGAAGCACGTCCTGGGATGCCGTACCGATGAGCAAATCGTGGCCAGCACCGCCATCAAGCCAATCGCCTCGAGCTGCTTTCCCTTTAGAGTCGCCAGCGGCCATGGCTTTTTCGAGCGTCGTCTGTTTATCCCCAAACAGACGATCGTTTCCAGCCTTGCCGAATAATCGATCAGAACCGCCAAGTCCGAGAATGACATCGTCCTTGGCAGAGCCGTAAAGCACATCGGCCTTGTTTCTCTGTTTTACGTTGGCCAATAGCAAGGCGTTGCCCAACTCATCGTATGAGAACTGATCCCCGGCAACATTGGGGTCGATATCTTTCGCTTTCCAGTCGCCCTGGAGAACCCGATCGGGAGCAGAGGCCGTATGGCCTTGGTATTCAGGAAGTCGGATGCCTAGCATCCCGGGGCGGAAGTTCTTGATAACGATGAGATCGTTCAGACCATATTTGATGTTGAGCGTGGGTTCAGTGAGTTCTTCGATGAGGGTCAGGGTGATGGCCTGATCCTCGGTAGACCAGACATCGCTCAAAGGGGCGTGGCGTTTGAGTGAAGGAATCGGCGAACCGTTGATCCAAACCTGCCCATTTGCGTCGACGTCGAAGATCTCATCGATGCCATCACCGCTGGAAAACTCATATCGGTCGCTGCCTGCGCCACCGATCAAAGAGTCGTTGCCCTTTCCTCCGATCAAAACATCATCACCGGCCATTCCGTACAGCGCATCATTGCCGTCGCCTCCGGCAAGCAAGTCGTTGCCGCTTCCACCCTCGATGACATCGTGACCTGCCTGCCCGTTGATCGTGTCATTGCCCGCGCCGCCATACAGATGATCAGTGTTCGCACCGCCCTCGAAAGACCGCGCGCCGTCATCACCGAACATGACCAGCGGATTCAACACACCGGTCGTCATCGGCACCTGTTTGGCTGAAGCAAGATCGGAGTAGGAAAACTTCTGCAGCGAGTGTTCTCCAAGCGAGCCCTGAGTTCGGGCAATCAACCGGGCCAACATCTGCGCACGATCGGCGAGCCATTGCGCGGTGATGAAACCTTCGCCGGTCAACGGATCGTAGAGCTCCAGTCCGCGTCCGGGGTAACCTTCAGCTCGTTCAATGACGACTTCACTGAGTTGCTTCAGGGAATTGCGCAGCGCCAGGCCGATGGGTGTCGACTCGCCAGCCAGTTTTGCCCATGAATTCGCGTTTCCGTATTCGCCTATTGATTGGGTGATGATGTTTTGGCACTGCTCTGGGGAGAATGCCGAGAAGAATGCGTAAGCGTTGGGGGCAAAGGTTTCATCGGTTGTCGGTGTAGCAGCGGAATCGCCATCGTAGGTGCGCCTGAACATGTCGAAGAATTCGTTCAAGCCATGGCGCAGTATCAGGTCGACCACGACGGAAACCGGCGTGCCTTTCACTACATGCTGAATCAGCGGATTCAGGCTGCCACTGGCGAGCGCGATATTGATCTGCTCTGGCACGACGGAAAGCAGACTTTGCAATGGATTGACGCCGAAATTACTGATCGCCGCTCGCAGGCCGACACTGTATGAATCGATGGCGAACAGAATATTTTTATAGTCATCAAGCCTGTTGGCTTTTGCTTGAGTCGGCGGGCCGCCATCTTCCCCTTGCGAATCACCAGCGGAGATCAATCTCCAGGTTTCATAGGGCGGCGCTCCACCCAACAGGCTGAACCCGACTGTCCCGGACCAGCCGGCGTTATGGCTCACGGCTGTATCCTTCTCTCCGCAAGCCTCAATAAACAGTGCCTTGCCGATCGCACTGGCATCAATCTCTGCAATCTGGCTGATGGATGGAACCGTCCATGGTGCCAGTCGACCCGCGAGAGATCCGTCGATCAAGGTATTAATGAAATTGGCGGCGACTTGATTCGATGACAGCTGCATCAGGTCTTCACTGAAGATTTCATTCAATCTCAGTTCACCTTGGCGCGAGGTGTAGCCGCGAATCAGTGCAGCGTAGGCACCGTCTCCACCGTTGGCATCAATGGCCACGGCAAGCCAGAGCCTGGCGCTTTTCAGAATTTTTCCTTCTTCTTTATCGACAGCGGTAACCTCAGAACCCCTTCTGCCAATAATATCGAATAGCTTTTGATACAAGGGAGCGCAGTCAGCACCTGCTAACTCCAGCGCTTCGTACTTGATTTTTTTTGAGTGAAGCCTCATACCTTTGCATAGATTGGCTGCGTTAAAAATTTCCGTTTTTTCCATATCGCTAAAAACATAACTCATCGTTACTTCCTTGTAATAACAGAGCATGAAAGATAATCACTGAGAAACTTGAGCATCTCAGGTGCTTCGCGTAATGACGATAGACCGAGACTTACGCTACCGTGACCCCCAGCAAAGTAAAAGTTATCCAGATTCATGGTGCAAAAAAAGTTTAATTTGCCAAAATCCAAAGCTTCCAATTCGGCTCTGCTGAACTTTGCCATTTTCTCGTCAGTAAGTTGTTCCTCGGAAGCCGGACGAATCAAGCCGTCACAGTCTATCAACCGAGGGGTTCCATCACGCCGCGGCCAGCCCGTGATGACAAACGTTCTAACGGAATCCTCATTCTTGAAGTGCGGCGGCGGAGCATCCAGCCAAATCTCCAACCCCGGATAATTTTTTAGTTTAACAATCAACTCATCCGGCCAGTTGACGTGCCGATAGCCCCGCTCATGAGGTTCGGTAGTTTCTTTTCTTGTATAAAGCCCGGCGGTCACTTTATAAAGACGCCAACTTTCAGGAATGGACTTCAGGCTCTGATCCTGGTACCGGCGGACCCCCGTACCGGTCCACCAGAAATGGCCCTTGAGAGTATTGGCCAGACACGCTTTTTTATTCGCCAATTCCGGCATGCCAACATTAAACTCCGGGACCAGAGTCTTATCCACATAGCTGCCGCCCAGTATGGGCACCTGCTTCATGCTCGCCAGCTTCTTTTGACAGGCCTCCTGATCCGCGTAATAGATTGCCATTGCCTCGGCGATTTCTTCTTCACGAATATAAAAATCTACTACGCAATAACAGACATAAACAAACAAGCCATACTTCAACAACTTCTTAAACCATTTAACCAATTGCTTACGCGAAATCCGGAGCATTTCAAATCTCCCTGTCAAACTGAGGAGCAGGCTGTTTCTTCAGATGGCCGGACGTCGCACTTTCAAATAACTCGAAGTATTGTTTCGTGCCGTACTCCACATCAAATCTGCTCGCCGTCAACTTCGCAGAGCTGCGAAGGCAGTCGTACTCATCAACGGATTTAAGGACTTTGGCAATGCGTTTGGCGATACTTTGATGATCGAAGAAGTCCACCAGCATTCCATTGTGACCATCGACGATCACCTCCCTTACCGGAGCCGTATCTGACGCCACTACCACACACCCAGCCGCCATCGCCTCCAGTAACGACCACGACAAAACAAACGGATACGTCAAATAAACATGAACCTTTGAACACTCCAGAACCGTCCGGTAAGTCTGGTAAGAAAGCTTCCCTGTGAAATGAACGGTGGAATGATCGAAACTTACCTCTGCCTCCATTCTGCTGCGCCAATTTGCATAGCCAACCGGCTTACACCCGTAACTGACATCATCACCGCCCACTATGATTATCTGCACATCGGGACACTCAGCCTGAATATGCGGGATCGCTCGCATAAAACTGTGAAACCCGCGATAAGGCTCAAGATTCCTTGCGACATAAGTAACGATCGGTTGCCCAGCTCTCAGTTCGACGCCATTGGGCAACCTGACGGCCCCAACTTTCGCCAAGTGAGAACTTTGAATGACGCCCTCGTGAATAACCCGAATGGCCGACTGATAAGCGGCCGGAAACAGACTGCGCTGCCACCGTGTAGGTGCAATGGCAATGTCACATTGATCGAGATTCAAAAGATGCAGCGAATTGAGCACTCGCAGCCTTGATGACTCTCTCGTGGCTCGCGGGAATTCAGGGTCGAACCCGAAATCCGCGCCCCGCGCTCGATAGTAATATTCGCAATAGTGAATAAGCGGCGTGTCAGGATAGACATCCTTGACGAAGAGCGTTTCCCCCCATCCGGGATGAGCGAGAATCACGTCTGGCCGATAACCCGAATGTTTCAGCCTGCTCAGAATCTGAAAAACCTTCTGTCCATCAATAACCGCTTGTTCGTAACGGGCCAGATAGGGATGAATATCGCCTGGTGCTCTGCTGGCAGCTCGGTATCGATATATTTTCACCTGTGCGATACCCGGCGCCGTATCCCGACCTATCGCCAAAACCTCATAACGCCTGTCAATCGCCGCCAGCACCACATGACGGAACTGGCCCGGAAAGTTTTGGTGAATCACAAGAAGCTTCATAGCGGCATCGTCCTTTTATTCGCCGCTATTGAACTGAGTTTTGCTCACCCCGATCGGCAGGAACAAACGCTAACAAATGCAAGGAAATGAAACTGTAGGAAGCGTCTGGGAATACCCTAGGAGAAGGCTAACGGGACGACTTTTCGACGGGCATAAAAAAGCGGCGCTCAAAGCGCCGCTTTTTATTTGCCAGTGATTACCAGCGATTGCCCCGTCCATTGTGGTCGCCACGACCGCTGTGGCGGTCGTAGTTGCCGCGACCGCGATGATCGTTGTCCCAGCCGCCGCGACGATGGCCGTCCCAGCCGCCACGATCATTGCCATGCCAGCGACGGCTTTCGTAGTAGCGCGGCGCAGGTTGATAGTAGCGTGGTGCCGGCTGGTAATAGCGCGGTTGCTGGTAGTACCGTGGAGCAGGCTGGTAGTAGCGCGGAGCCGAGTAATACGTGCTGCCGCCGCTGTAGTAAGTGCCACCTGTGTTGTAGTAAGCCGGTGCGGGTGAGGTGTAGACCTGTGAGCTGTAATACGAGTCCGCGTAGGAATACGGGACGCAACCGGCAACGGAAAACATCAACGCAGCAAGCAGAAGAATTCGTCTATACATGGCGGCCTCCTGGACCGCGGGTAGCCACACCAGCGACGCTGGCAGGCGTCAGTCGTTTATTCGGTGACTGACGAAAAATCAGACAGCGTTTTCGGCATCTGGTGCGTTCCTGCAACAAGTTGAAACAAGTGATTCATGAAACCTTGTTCATCCGCCAACGCCGTCATTCAGCCGCTGATTAGTGGTGCCCACCGTGGTATCCGCCGCCGTGATAACCCCGTCCGTAATACCCGCGATAACCGTATCCGCCGTAGTAATAACGCGCGCCGCCGTAGTAACGCGGGCCGTAATAACCACCGTAGTAATAAGGCGAGTAATAACCGGGTGAGTAGTAAGTAGCGGGATAACCATCGTAGGGGCCGGCGTAGTAATAACAGCCAGACAAGCCCAGGCCGAGCACCGCTCCCAGCAGCACTCGACGCAACGTTTTGTGAATAAGCATGGCGGCCTCCTGAAAGACCTGCGACATTAGTCGGCACAGACCGGCTGACAACTGATTTGACTGGCAATCCGCTGCCGAGTGCCAACGGCGCCAGACCATCGGATCAGCGGCAAACACGCTGCACGACGGTGCAGCCGCGCACCAACACAAAGCGTCGCCCGCGCCTCGCGACCAACCGGTTCAAACCTAACCCCCGTGCCAGAGGGCTCGACGCAACTTGGCACGCCTCTCGCTTTAGCAAACCCGTGCAGGAGTCATCACAGGTTTGCGGCACCACAATTTGCAATGGCTGACTAGGGTTCCGGCTCGCAATCGCGAGTGGCTGGTCCGAGAGTTGGCGACCTCCAGTTGAGGTTACACGGCGGGACAAAAGCCCGGGAGACAAGCCACCGTTCGCGGTGCCGCGTTGCCTTCCTGTCCGCCCTTGATCAACTGGAGAAGCCCATCATGTCCCGACTACGTTTACCCGCCCTGCTCGCCGCCGCCTTCGCCGCGCTCATCAGCACCCAATCCCCCGCCGCACAGAAAGACCACTTCAGCGTCTGCTGGACGATCTATGCCGGCTGGATGCCATGGGAATACGCCGGCAGTCAGGGCATCGTCGACAAATGGGCGAAGAAGTACGGGATCAAGATTGATGTCGTAC
The DNA here is from genome assembly GCF_044743525.1 of Pseudomonas sp. NPDC087598. Taxonomy (NCBI): domain Bacteria; kingdom Pseudomonadati; phylum Pseudomonadota; class Gammaproteobacteria; order Pseudomonadales; family Pseudomonadaceae; genus Pseudomonas; species Pseudomonas sp. NPDC087598. Next base: position 35,023 of record NZ_JBIUWQ010000008.1, read on the forward strand.
AGCTCAACGACTACGTCGAATCGATTAACCAATACACCGCCGGCCAGTTCGACGGCTGCACCATGACCAACATGGACGCACTGACCATTCCGGCTGCCGGCGGCGTCGACAGCACCGCACTGATCGTCAGCGACTTCTCCAACGGCAACGACGGCATCGTCCTCAAGGGCGACGGTAAAAAGGTCACCGATCTCAAGGGCATGGACGTCAATCTGGTCGAGCTGTCGGTCTCCCACTACCTGCTCGCCCGCGCACTGGATTCGGTGGATCTGACCGAGAAAGACCTGAAAGTGGTCAACACCTCCGACGCCGATATTTCCGCCGCCTTCAACACTGAACAAGTCAACGCCGTGACCACCTGGAACCCGATGCTCTCGGATATCAAGGCCAAACCCGGCGTCACCGAAGTGTTCAATTCCAGCCAGATCCCCGGCGAGATCATGGACATGATGGTGGTCAACAGCGCCACCCTCAAAGACAACCCGGCGCTGGGCAAGGCGCTGACCGGGGCGTGGTTCGAAGTCGTCGATTTGATGAACGCGAAAAACGCCGCGAGCAAAGCCGCACTGGAGCACATGGCCAAGGCCTCGGGCACCGATCTGGCCGGATTCCAGGCGCAACTCGACACCACCAGACTGTTCGCCACACCGCGTGAAGCCCTGACCTTCGCCACCAGCAAACAACTGCCGGAAACCATGCGCAAAGTTGCCGAATTCTCGTTCCAGCACGGCTTGCTCGGTGAAGGCGCGAAAGACACCAGCGCAGTCGGCATGGCCTTCGCCAACGGCGTGACCAGCGGCGACACCGGCAACCTCAAGCTGCGTTTCGACCCGACCTACGTGCAGATGGCCGCCGACGCCAAGCTGTAAGCCACGGAGGATTTGGCCATGCGCCTGATCAATCGCCACCCCGATCGCCCAAGTCGCCTGCTGCTGGTGATCCTGCCGTTCGCGCTGCTGCTGTTTGCCTACTTCATGGGCTCGGCCGAGCGACTGGCGGACAACCCCAACGACAAACTGCTGCCCAGCGCCGTGCAGATGACCGACGCGGTCAAACGTCTGGCCTTCAATGCCGACAGCCGCACCGGTGATTATCTGTTGTGGCAAGACACGGCTTCGAGTCTGCGGCGCCTGGCTATCGGCCTCGGCATCGCTGCGCTGGCCGGGCTGTGCCTGGGCATCGCTGCTGGCACGCTGCCGTTGTTCGGCGCGCCGTTGTCGCCCCTGCTGACGGTTTTGTCGATGGTGCCGCCGCTGGCGATCCTGCCGATTCTGTTCATCGTTTTCGGCTTGGGCGAATTGTCGAAAGTCATGCTGATCGTGATCGGCATCACCCCGGCACTCGCCCGCGATCTGGAACAGCGCGCCCGGGAAATCCCTGTCGAACTGCTGATCAAGGCACAGACCCTCGGCGCTTCGACCTGGACGCTGATGTTGCGCGTGGTGCTGCCGCAACTGTTGCCGCGCCTACTGATCTCGTTGCGGCTGATGCTCGGCTCGGCGTGGCTGTTCCTGATTGCCGCCGAGGCGATTGCCTCCACCGACGGTCTCGGTTACCGGATTTTCCTGGTACGGCGTTATTTGGCGATGGACGTGATCCTGCCATACGTGGTGTGGATCACCCTCCTCGCCTGGCTGATGGATTGGGGTCTCAAGCACCTGACCCGGCGCGCCTTCCCCTGGTATGAGGGGGCCGCCAAATGAGCTTCATCACGGTGAAAAACGTCTGGCAGCAATACGCCGACCAAGTGGTTTTGGAAGGCTTGAATCTGCAAGTCAACGAGGGCGAGTTCTGCACGCTGGTCGGTGCGTCCGGTTGCGGCAAATCGACCTTTCTGCGCCTGCTGCTCGGCCAGGAAAGCGCCAGTCGCGGCGAGATTCTGCTCGACGGTCAACCGCTGGCCAGCGAACCGGACGCCAGCCGTGGCGTGGTCTTCCAGCGCTACTCGGTATTCCCGCACTTGAGCGTGCTCGACAACGTCGCCCTCGGCCTCGAACTGCCGCGTGCGCCGCTGCTCGGTCGGTTGTTCGGCCGAGCGAAAAACGACGCCCGCGAACAGGCCTCGGCGCTGCTGCACAAAGTCGGCCTCGGCCATGCGCTGGACAAGTACCCCGCGCAACTGTCCGGCGGCATGCAGCAACGGCTGGCGATTGCTCAGGCGCTGATCATGAAACCGCGCGTGTTGCTGCTCGACGAACCGTTCGGCGCCCTTGATCCGGGCATCCGCAAAGACATGCACGCGCTGTTGCTGGAACTGTGGCGCGAGACGCAACTGACGGTGTTCATGGTTACTCATGACCTGTCCGAGGGCTTTAGCCTCGGCACCCGTCTGCTGGTGTTCGACAAGGTTCGCCTCGACCCGCATGCCCCCGGTGCCTACGGCGCCCGCATCACCTACGACATCCCTTTGAACAGCGACCGCCGCGCCCAACGCGCCGCCGTCGAAGCCTTGCCGGTAGCACTGGCGGGCGCACTTCGAACCGCTTGAGAGGACTGCTCCGATGACTGATTCGACCCAACTGTTTCCACCCTTCGCCGAAGAAATGCTCCCCGGCGGTGGCCACCGCTCGTTCGTATTGAAGCGCGGCCAATTGCTGCGCCTGACCGATCTGCGCGGCGGTGCCAATGTCAGCCTGACCTTACTCAACGCCAACGAAAAAACCGAACGGCTGAACCTGCCCGACAGCCTCAAATGCCAACACACCGCCAAACTCACCACCGGCCATTGCCTGTACTCGGACATGGGGCGCGTGTTGGCCGCGATCACCGCCGACACCTGCGGCTGGAGCGACAGCCTTGGCGGTGTGCTTTGTGCTGAAGAGGTCGCGGATAAATACGGTCAGGGCCGCTATCAGGAACTGCGCAATGGCTTCTTCCGCAACGGCACCGACAACCTGCTGGTGGAACTTGGCAAGTGGGGTCTGGGCCTGTCCGACCTGCTGATGACCCTCAACCTGTTCAGCCGCGTAAACGTCGATGAGGCCGGGCGATTCCATTTCGTCGAGGGCAATTCGAAGGCCGGCGACTACATCGAACTGTATGCACCGATGGACACGCTGGTGGTGCTCACCGCCCTGCAACACCCGATGGACCCGTCGCCCGACTACGCGCCAAAACCGCTGAAGCTGAGCTGGATGAACGCCGACGCCAGCGTCGCCGAAAACTGCCGCACCTCGCGCCCGGAGAACGAGCGCGGTTTTACCAACACTGACCGTTTGTTCGCCTGAGGATCGCAGCCATGTCACTTGCTATCGCCACTGCTCAAAAGAATCCCGACGCTGCGGTGTACCGCGCCACCATTCCGGCCGGTGAACCGTGGCTGATGGAGGTCAAGGCTGGCCAGACCTTGCGCATCCTTGATCTTGAGGGCAATCAGGCCGTCGACACCTTGTTCTACAGCGTCGCCAATCCCAGGGAACGCTACGACGTGCAGCGCACACTGCGTCGCCAGAACAGCGTCTACCTGAGCACCGGCAGCGTGCTCTATTCCAACCTCGGCAAACCGATGCTGACCATCGTCGCCGACACCTGCGGCCGTCACGACACCCTCGGTGGTGCCTGCGCGCAAGAGAGCAACACCGTGCGCTACGCCCTGGAAAAACGCTACATGCACAGCTGCCGCGACAACTACCTGCGCGCCTGCGTCCACGATGGCCGACTGGGCAAAAGCGACATCGGCCCGAACATCAATTTTTTCATGAACGTGCCAGTCACGGCTGACGGTGGACTGACCTTCGAGGACGGGATTTCTGCGCCGGGCAAGTACGTCGATTTGCGTGCCGAGATGGACGTGATCGTGCTGATCTCCAACTGCCCGCAACTGAACAATCCGTGCAACGCCTACAACCCGACACCTGCGGAGCTACTGGTATGGAACTGAAAATCAGCCGCCTACGCCGTTGGCTTTTCGCCCTGTGCCAGGCCCGTTCCGGCCAGTGCCTGAAATCCCCCAAACACCCCTGAACCCTGTGGGAGCTGGCTTGCCAGCGATGGCGTCGGCACAGCCAACATTGATGATGACTGACACACCGCCATCGCGGGCAAGCCCGCTCCCACAAGGTCAACGGTGACTTTCGAAATTGTGATTCCGCCGTCGGGGACGACCCTGGCGCTCATCGAAAAACTGCGGGACGGCCCGCATCCCCTTCAGGGGTTTTGCCATGTTCGAAAAAGTCCTGATCGCCAACCGTGGCGCCATCGCTTGCCGCATCCTGCGCACGCTGCGTGACTTGCAGGTGCGAGGCGTGGCCGTGTATTCCGAAGCCGACGTCGCCAGCCTGCACATTCTGCAAGCTGATGAAACCCACAGCCTCGGTGAAGGTGCCGCCGCCGGCACGTACCTGGCGGTGGATAAAATCCTCGCCGTCGCCAAAGCCAGCGGCGCTTCAGCGATTCATCCCGGTTACGGATTTCTGTCCGAGAACGCTGCGTTCGCCGAGGCCTGTGAAGCGCAGAACATTGCGTTCATCGGCCCGACACCCGAGCAACTGCGGGTATTCGGCCTCAAGCACACTGCCCGCGCCTTGGCCAGACAACATGGCGTACCGATGCTCGAAGGCTCCGAGTTGCTCGACAGCCTCGACGCCGCGCTGATTGCCGGCGAACAAGTCGGCTACCCGGTAATGCTGAAAAGCACTGCCGGCGGTGGCGGCATCGGCATGCGTGTGTGCCGCAGCGCCAGCGAACTGAGCGAATCGTTCGAAGCGGTCAAACGCCTTGGCCAGAACAATTTCAGCGACGCCGGGGTGTTCATCGAGAAATACATTCAGCGCGCCCGGCACCTGGAAGTGCAGGTGTTCGGCGACGGACACGGCGAGGTGATTGCCCTCGGCGTGCGCGACTGCTCGGTACAGCGGCGCAACCAGAAAGTCCTTGAAGAAACCCCGGCGCCGAACCTGCCGGAGGGCATGGCGGATGAACTGTGCGCGGCGGCGATCAAACTGGCGAAAGCGGTGAATTACCGCAGCGCCGGCACCGTCGAATTCGTCTTCGACAGTAATGCGCAGCGTTTCTATTTTCTTGAAGTGAACACCCGTTTGCAGGTTGAGCACGGCGTCACCGAACAGGTCTGGGGCGTCGATCTGGTGCGCTGGATGATCGAACTGGCGGCGGGAGATCTGCCGCCACTGACGCAGCTGTATCGAGCGTTGAAACCCGAAGGCCACGCCATTCAGGCGCGGTTGTATGCGGAAGATCCGGGCCGTGATTTTCAACCGAGCCCGGGCCTGCTGACGGCGGTGCAGTTTCCGCCAGCCAACGGCATTCAGTTGCGCATCGACACATGGGTCGAGGCCGGCTGCGAGATTCCACCGTACTTCGATCCGATGATCGCCAAGGTCATCAGTTGGGCACCGAACCGCGAACAGGCACGCGCCGAACTGCATCAGGCACTCGGCGAGAGTCTGTTGTATGGCGTCGAAACCAACCGCGACTATCTGCGGCAGATTCTCCTCGACACGCCGTTCGCCAGCGGTGAGCCGTGGACCCGTTGCCTGGAGAATCTGGTCTATCGCGCCAACACCTTCAACGTGCTCAGCGCCGGCACGCAAACTACCGTGCAGGACTACCCCGGCCGCCTCGGTTACTGGGCCGTTGGTGTGCCGCCCTCGGGGCCGATGGACAGCCGCGCGCTGCGCCTGGGCAATCGCCTGCTCGGCAATGCCGAGGGTGCGGCGGCGCTGGAAATCACCATGAACGGGCCGTTATTGCGCTTCAATTGCGACGCCGTGGTGGCGGTGACAGGCGCGTCGATTGCCCTGAGCCTTAACGGTGAAGCGGTGCCGATGAACACCGCATTGCTGATTCAGGCCGGAGCGACATTGCAACTTGGCAGCATCAGCGGCGCCGGAGCGCGCAGTTATCTGTGCCTGCGCGGTGGCTTGCTGGTGCCGGATTATCTGGGCAGCAAAAGCACCTTCACCCTCGGCCAGTTCGGCGGGCATGGCGGTCGGGCATTGCGTGCCGGCGACGTGTTGCACATCCCTGCCCTGACCGACCGGGACTGCGGCCAACAACTTACAGAACATCACATCACTGCGTTACCGGCAGTCCGGCAGATTCGTGTGATTTACGGCCCGCATGGCGCGCCGGAATACTTCACCGAAGACTACATCGGCACCTTCTTCGCCACCCAGTGGGAAGTGCATTTCAACTCCAGCCGCACCGGTGTGCGACTGATCGGCCCGAAGCCGCAATGGGTACGCGCCGACGGTGGCGAGGCCGGGTTGCATCCATCGAACATTCACGACAATCCCTACGCCATCGGCGCGGTGGATTTCACCGGGGACATGCCGGTGATCCTCGGCCCGGACGGCCCGAGTCTTGGCGGGTTTGTCTGCCCGGTGACGGTGATCGAAGCGGACCTGTGGCAACTGGGGCAGCTCAAGGCTGGCGACAAGATCCAGTTCGTCCCGGTCGACCTCAAGACCGCCCGAGATCTCGCCTTGAAATGGGATACCTGTGGGAGCTGGCTTGCCAGCGATGGGGCCCGACCAGACACCGCATCAACTTCATCGCTGGCAAGCCAGCTCCCACAGGGTTTGGTGTCGCCTGTGGTGTTGGAGTTGGGTCAGGATGATCGGCGGCTTGTGGGGCGACTGTCCGGAGATACGCATTTGCTGCTGGAAATCGGCGCGCCTGAGCTTGATCTGGTTCTGCGCTTTCGCGCTCACGCCCTCATGCAGGCACTGGAAAGCAAAGCCCTGCGTGGCGTGATCGACCTCACCCCGGGCATTCGTTCGCTGCAAATCCACTACCAGCCCGAGCAACTGCCGCTGGCCGATCTGCTCGGCATCGTCGCCGGCGAATGGGACGCCGTGTGCGCCGCCAAAGACCTGCAAGTACCCTCGCGCATCGTTCATCTGCCGTTGTCCTGGGACGATCCGGCGTGCCAGTTGGCCATCGAAAAATACATGACCACCGTGCGCAAGGACGCGCCGTGGTGCCCGAACAATCTGGAGTTCATCCGGCGCATCAACGACTTGCCCAACCTCGACGAAGTGCAGCGCACGGTGTTCGATGCAAGCTACCTGGTCATGGGTCTGGGCGACGTCTACCTCGGTGCGCCGGTGGCCACACCGCTGGATCCGCGCCATCGCCTGGTCACCACCAAATACAACCCGGCGCGCACCTGGACAGCGGAAAACTCGGTGGGCATCGGCGGCGCTTACATGTGCGTCTACGGCATGGAGGGCCCCGGTGGTTATCAGTTTGTCGGGCGCACGTTGCAGATGTGGAATCGCTATCGCGAGGTCGGCGCATTCGACGGCAAACCGTGGCTGCTGCGCTTCTTCGACCAGATCCGTTTCTATCCGGTCAGCGCCGAGGAACTGCTGCGCATCCGCCGCGATTTCCCCCTCGGACGCTTCGATCTGAACATCGAACACAGCCAGCTCAACCTCGCTGATTACCAGGGCTTTCTTGATCGTGAAGCCGAGAGTATTGGCGCCTTTCGTCGCCAACAACAGCACGCGTTCAACGCCGAACGCGAACGCTGGATCGCCAGCGGTCAGGCGCATTTCGACAGCGAAGAAGCCGTGGTCGAATCCACCGAAGAAGCGCCACTGGCCGTCGGTCAGAAGAGCATCGACAGCCACATCGCCGGCAACCTCTGGCAGGTGCAAGTCGAGGCTGGCAGCCGTGTTGCCGCCGGCGATGTGCTGGTGATTCTCGAGTCGATGAAGATGGAAATCCCCGTGCTTGCGCCGATGGCTGGCGTGGTACGCGAGATTCGCGTGCAACCGGGTTCGGCGGTGCGCGCCGGGCAACGGGTCGTGGTGCTGGAACTCGACTGAACCCTCTCTGGAAAAGGATCAACTGATGAATCTGCAACTCGATGTTCTGCGCCAGGCCTACCGCGACGGCACGACCACACCGCGCAAACTGCTGCCGTTGCTGCGGGAGAAAGCCGCCGCGCTGAACCCTGACTATCACCTGTTCATCCACCTGCTCAGCGTCGCCGAACTGGAGCCGTATCTCGCCGCGCTCGATGGCCGCGAAATCGAAAGCCTGCCGTTGTACGGCGTGCCGTTCGCGATCAAGGACAACATTGATCTGGCCGGCATCGCTACCACCGCCGCGTGCCCGGCGTTCGCCTATGTGCCGGAACGGTCGGCGACCATCGTCGAGCAACTGATTGCACTGGGGGCGATTCCGCTGGGCAAGACCAACCTCGACCAGTTCGCCACCGGCCTCAATGGCAGCCGCTCGCCGTATGGCGCTTGCCCCAACAGCGTATTGGCGGAATATCCGTCCGGCGGCTCCAGTGCCGGTTCGTCGCTGGCGGTGGCATTGGGCGTGGCGAGTTTTGCCTTGGGCACCGACACCGCCGGTTCCGGTCGAGTGCCGGCGGCGCTGAACAATCTGGTCGGGTTGAAAGCCAGTAAAGGGCTGATCTCCACCGCAGGCGTAGTCCCGGCATGCCGCACCCTCGATTGCGTCACGACCTTCACGGCGACGGCGCGTGAGGCCAGTCAGTTGCTGGCGCTTACCGCCAGACTCGATCCCCGTGATGAATACAGCCGCCGCAATCCGGCATGGAACGATGGCTCGGCATTCGGCACGCCACGGCCGTTTCGCTTCGGTGTGCCGCGTGCGCAGGATCTGCAGTTTTTCGGCTGCGTCGAAGGGCCGCTGTTGTTCGGCGACGCCATCGACCGCCTCAAGGCCTTGGGCGGCGAAGCGGTCGAACTCGATCTATCACCTTTTCTCGAAGCGGCGCGGTTGCTCTACGAAGGGCCGTGGGTCGCCGAACGTTACAGCGTCGCCGGTGAGCTGATGGAGCAAAATCCCGAGGCGGTTTTGCCAGTGATCCGTGCGGTGCTGAGCAAAGCGCCAGCGGTGAACGGCGTACAAACCTTCCGTGCGCAATACCGTTTGCAAGCGCTGAAGGCCCTGTGCGATCAGGCACTAGAAGGCCTCGACTGCGTGTTGACGCCCACCATTGGCCGTCCGGTGACGCTGGCGGAATTGAACGCCGAACCGGTGCTGCGCAACTCCGAACTGGGTTACTACACCAACTTCATGAACCTGCTCGATTACGCCGCTGTGGCCGTGCCCAGCGCGTTCATGGCCAACGGTTTGCCGTGGGGCGTAACCTTGTTTGGCCGGGCGTTCACCGATCAATATCTGCTCGGCGTGGCGGATGCCTTGCAGCGCCAGCAGGACTCGGCGCTACCAATCCCGACAAACGTCGCACGCCATGACCGTGCGCGCATCGTCGTGTGCGGCGCGCATCTGCAAGGGTTGGCGTTGAACGGGCAACTGACGCAGCGCGGTGCTCGATTGATCGAAGCGACTTACAGTTCACCGGACTATCGACTGCACGCTCTGGCCGGCGGCCCGACGCTGCGTCCGGGGATGGTCAGGGTCAAAGACGACGGCGTGGCGATTGCCGTGGAAGTGTGGGAGTTGCCGAGCAGCGAATTGGGCTCGTTCCTGACCGGGATTCCGGCACCGCTGGGATTGGGCAAGGTTCAGCTTGCGGATGGGCGTTGGGAGAGCGGATTTATCTGCGAGCCATATGGATTGGAAGGTGCACAAGACATCAGCCATTTGGGCGGATGGCGGGCATATCTCAAATCCCTGACCTGACCGCGCGCCCTGTAGGAGTAAGCCTGCTCGCGATGGCGGTGTAGCAACCACATCGTCGGTGAATGACACCCCGCCATCGCGAGCAGGCTCACGCCTACAAGGGAAATACCGGAGCGACCATTCGCGCCGCACATGGAGCAGTTATTTCCGCGCAGTGCCACTAGAATGCTAGCCATCGGGCCACTGCCAACGGATCTGCCATGCCGCTTCGTTCTCCGCTGTATTCCCAACGCTCACTGGTACTGACGCTGGTCGCCCTGCTCGGTGCCGGTTTTCTCGCCACGTCGCTGCTCAGTTACTACGCTTCGCGCGCGTCGATTCGCGACAACATCGTCAACACCGAACTGCCACTGACTTCCGACACGGTCTATTCGGAAATCCAGAAAGATCTGATCAGACCGATCCTGATTTCCTCGATGATGTCCCGCGACACCTTCATGCGCGACTGGGTGGTAAACGGCGAGCAGAATCCCGAGCAGATGACCCGCTACCTCGACGAGGTCATGACCCATTACGGTGCCTATACCGCGTTCTTCGTTTCCAACAGCACCCTCACCTACTACCACGCCAAAGGCGTGCTCAAGCAGGTCAGAGTCGATGAGCCACGCGATGCCTGGTACTTCCGCGTGCGCGACATGAAAGACCCGTACGAGATCAACGTTGACCCGGACCTGGCCAACAAGGACAACCTGACCTTCTTCATCAACTACAAGGTCTACGACTACCACAACCGCTTTATCGGTGCGGCCGGCGTGGGTCTGACCGTAGATGCGGTGATCAAGTTGATCGACAAGTATCAACAGCGTTATCAACGCAGCGTGTACTTCGTCGACACCTTCGGCCGACTGGTGCTGACCGGTGTCGAGGGCGGGCCTGAAGGCGCGCATATCGGCCAGAGTCTCGGTGAACTCGAGAGCATGAAGAGCCTGGTCAGTCAGTTGCCGAAACCACACAGCGGCAGCTACGAATACTCCGCCCATGGCCAGGGGCATTTTCTCAACGTGCGGTTTATTCCGGAGTTGAACTGGTACCTGTTCGTCGATAAACGCGAGGATGGCGCACTGAGTGAAATCCGCCAGTCGCTTTATCTCAATCTGTTGATCTGCCTGTTGGTGACGTTGATTGTGTTGGCGCTGCTCAACCGCGTGATCAAACGGTTTCAATCGAAGATCCAGGCCCAGGCCACCCTCGACAGCCTCACCGAGTTGCCCAACCGTCGTGGCTTTGATCTGCTCGCCGCACAAGCCTTGCACGAAGCGCAGCGTGAGACCAAACCGCTGACGGCGCTGCTGCTGGATCTCGATCACTTCAAGGCATTGAACGACACCTACGGGCACATGGCCGGTGATCAAGTGCTGATCGGGTTTGCCCGCGACCTGCAAAGTTGCCTGCGCCATGCCGATATCGTCTGCCGCTGGGGCGGTGAGGAATTTATTGTTTTGCTGAAGGACACCGACGGCGACACCGGTCAGAAAATTGCCGAGAAGATCCGCCAGCACGTCGAACAGCACGAATATGCCTACAACGGCCACAGCCTGAATCTGACCGTGAGCATCGGCGCCACCACCCTGCAACGCGATGACACCTTGCACAGCCTGCTGTCCCGGGCCGATCATGCGATGTACCGGGCCAAACAAACCGGCCGCAATCGCACCTGCGTGGAACTGCCTCACTCGACTTATGCCTGACCTCAGCGAAAAACCCGACCATTGCCCGGCTTGCGGCGCCCGTAACGACTGCAGCCTGGCCTACCCGCGCACTGCCGACCGCGAATGCTGGTGCTACGGCGTGAGCATTGACCCGGCCGTGCTCGAAGCCTTGCCGCCGGAGTTGCGCAACAAATCCTGCCTGTGCCCGCGTTGCGCGCAGGTCGAGGCGCAACTGCAAGCGGGCAAACGGCCGATCCCGTAAGATGCGCGGCCCTTCACCCACTGAACTCTGAACATGCGCGTCGACCGTTTCCTCAGCAACCTGCCCCGCTACAACCGTCAGCAGGTTCGCCTGTTGCTGGTGGAAAAGCGCGTGCGTGTTGACGGAAAAGTCGTCAGCGATCCGCACAGCGAAGTGCTGGAATTCAGCCGTGTCGAAGTCGATGACGAGGTGCTGCAACTGGGCAAACCGGCGCGTTACTTCATGCTGCACAAACCGCCGGGCTGCGTCAGCGCCACCCGCGATCCGCAACATCCGACCGTACTCGACCTGATCGATGAACCGGACAAGGACGATCTGCACATCGCCGGGCGCCTGGATTTCAACACCACCGGCTTGATGCTGATCACCAACGACGGCACCTGGTCGCGACGTCTGACCCAACCGCAAACCAAACTGCCAAAAGTCTATTACGTCGAAACCGAACAGGACATTGGCGCGGAATATGCGATCACGTTTGCCGAGGGCATCTACTTCGCCTTCGAAGACCTGACCACGCAACCTGCACAGTTGGAACTGCTCGGCCCGAGGTCGGCGCGCCTGAGTATCGTCGAGGGTCGCTACCATCAGGTGAAGCGCATGTTTGGCCACTTCAACAACAAAGTGCTGCGCCTGCACCGCGAATCCATGGGCCAATTGCGGCTGGATGACGCGCTAAAACCGGGCGAGTACCGCGCTTTGCGCACCGAAGAGATTCATTTGTTCTAAGCCCGCGACCGCTCAGCAGAACTTGTCGAACAATTTACCAACGGCACTTGCGCGATCCCGACTCCCCTGCTTGAATCAGGACGCCGGCCAAATTGTGACCGATGAGTCACAACATACTTCCAAGAAACTTTTTGCCGGTCGTCAGCCCTCTGGGTTGCGCCTCAGCCGGCAGACTGCCCGCCAATAACAATACCCGTCGACCGCAGTCATGGATCGACATGGGCCAAGCAAATTCCAGGCGTATGCCTACCTGTCACAAAGCTCGTGCAATCTCTTTTTGCGCGCATACCCGCTTGCTTGCCAGGAGTCTTATGACATGAGGCCAGAAATCGCTGTGCTGGATATACAGGGTCAGTATCGGGTTTACACGGAGTTCTATCGCGCAGACGCCGCAGAAAAGACCATCATCCTGGTCAACGGATCGATGGCCACGACTGCGTCGTTTGCACAAACCGTGAAAAACCTGCACCCGCAATTCAACGTGGTCTGCTACGACCAGCCCTACGCGGGCCGGTCAAAAGCGCACAACCGCCACGAGAAACATCTGACGAAAGAAATCGAAGGGCAGATCCTGCTGGAACTGATCGACCACTTCGCCGCCGAGCACGTGCTGTCGTTCTCCTGGGGCGGCGCCGCGACCCTCGTTGCCCTCGCGCACCAGCCACGGCGCATCGAGAAAGCCGTGATCAGTTCGTTTTCGCCGGTGATCAACGCGCACATGCTCGATTACCTGGAACGCGGCGTCGACTACCTTGGCCAGCGCGACGGCGACCGGGTCGGCCATCTGGTTAACAACACCATCGGCAAACACCTGCCGTCACTGTTCAAACGCTTCAACTATCGCCACGTCAGCAGCCTGGCCGAGCACGAATACGGGCAGATGCACTTCCACATCAGTGACGTGCTGCACAGTGACCGTCAGTGCTATTTGAACGCAGCGAAGAAAATCAACGTGCCGGTGCTGTTTCTCAACGGTGAATGGGACGAATACACCGCCGCCGAAGATGCGCGTCTGTTCGGCAATCATGTGAAGCAAAGCACGTTCACCACCGTGCAGGCCACCGGGCACTTCCTCGACATGGAACACAAAGCTGCCTGCCGCGATAGCCAGAACGCCCTGCTCGGCTTCTTGAAACCGGCGCAGCAGGCGAGCCGAACGCGTTACTCGTTTGTTCAGGATCAACATGCATTGGCCATTTGAAAGCGTGTCATCGCGAGCAAGGCTGTGGAGCAAAATTTTCGTGAACGAAAGCCACAGCGCTTGCCCGCGACTGACCGATTACTCTGCTGTAACGCCATACGCACAAAAGAAAACTTCAAATCCGTGGCCGAGTCTGGTACAAAGTCAGCCGCTCTGAGCGGGTGTCGTATAATGGCATTACTCCAGCTTCCCAAGCTGATAACGAGGGTTCGATTCCCTTCACCCGCTCCAATCGAATTTTTGTCTCACGTCGTGCTTTTGACGGGGGATGCAGGAACAGAAAAAAACCGGCCTTGATGGCCGGTTTTTTTGTGCCTGGAAAAAGATCCATGACTGATTTTCGAAGCTACGCAAAACGCCGCAACACACTCTCCATTCCCTCGTCGCCTCCCTATCTAGACTGTTTCAAGCCACTGAACTGACTTCGGCCCCCTACCGCTCGGTAGTTATAGTGTTGATCGCAGAAAATCAGTAGGTATAGTACCCACCAATCACACCACAAGGAGGTGTTGTGAATAGCCGTTTTTTAATCGGCCAACTCGTTGCAGACGGTTGGTATTTAGTGCGAGTCAGAGGCAGCCATCATCACTTCAAGCATCCGACCAAACCTGGACTGGTAACGGTGCCGCATCCGAAGAAAGATCTGCTGAAGAAAACGGCCATCAGTATTTTGCAGCAGGCGCTGCTTTGACGCTCTCAGTCGACGGCACCCTGGAGGAACGAACATGCTCTACCCGATTGCGATTTCAATAGGTGATGAGGAACACGCCTGGGGCGTGGAAGTACCGGATATTCCCGGCTGCTTTTCGGCGGGCGATGATCTGGATGATGCCGTTGCCATGGCCCGCGAAGCCATCGAGGGGCATTTCGAGATTCTGGCCGAAGACGGTGCACCGATACCGCCTGCCAGCAAACTCGGCGTGCACGTGACCAATCCGAAGTACGCGGGTTGTGCATGGGCAGTGGTGGATATTGATGTCGTGAAGTATTTGGGCAAGGCGCAGAAACTCAACATCACACTGCCGGGGCATTTGCTCAATCGCATTGATGAATATGTGTTGCATCACCCGGAGGAGAAAAGTCGTTCGGGGTTTCTGGCTTCGGCGGCGTTGAAGGTTTTACAACAAAGTTGACGTTTCCTGAGCATCAGATTTATGGCGAGGGTGCTAGCTCCCTCGCCATAGGCTTTCAAAGAACCGGCGAATCTTCCAACATTACAGTTCCCCAACACTCCACCGGTTCCCACGTTCCCCCCATACCCGCTAGCATTTCCCCATCGACCACCACCCTCCCCCTGCGCGGCCATCGACGAATACGCGTTTTCACTTTCGAGGGACTTTCAATCGCGGTCACTGCGCCGCTGACGACTGAACTCAAAAGAGCACTTCACCCATGACTCAAAACATCTACGACGATCCCGGTTTTTTCCACGGCTATAGCCAGATGAACCGTTCCATTGGCGGCCTCGATGCAGCGCCGGAGTGGCCGGCACTGAAAGCGTTGTTGCCCTCTCTGCACGGTTTGAATGTGGTGGATCTGGGTTGCGGTTATGGCTGGTTCAGCCGCTGGACCAGTGAGCACGGCGCGGCGCACGTGCTGGGGCTGGATGTCTCGGAGAAGATGCTGGAGCGTGCGCGGGAAACCACCTCGGCGGCGAACATTCGCTACGAACGCGCTGATCTTGAACAGCTCGACTTGCCCGTGTGCAGCTTCGATCTGGCCTACAGCTCGCTGGCGCTGCATTACATCAAGGATCTGCCGGGGCTGTTTGCCCACCTCTATGCCGCGCTGAAACCGGGTTCGCGCTTTGTGTTTTCCATTGAGCACCCGATCTTCATGGCACCGCGCAAACCCGGCTGGCTGATCGACAGCGAGGGGCACAAGCGCTGGCCGCTGGACAGTTACCAGATGGAAGGTGAGCGGGTGACGAACTGGCTGGCCGACGGTGTGATCAAGCAGCATCGCACGGTCGGGACATTGCTCAATTCGCTGATCGCTGCCGGCTTCACCCTTCGCCACCTCGACGAATGGGGCCCGAGCGATGCCGAAGTAGCGGCACAACCAGCGCTGGCGGAAGAGCGCGAAAGGCCAATGATGATGCTGGTGGCGGTGCAACGCTGAGGCCGAATCTTTCAACCGGCCAGCCCGGGTTTTAGAGTGATAATGCGCGGGCGATTGAATCGCCCGCTTTTTATTGGCCAGCAGAACATCCAGCGCACCCAAACGTGCGCCGAGGCAGTACCCACACTCAAGGAAGCAAGATGCAGATCACCCAGGGACAACGGCTACCACTGTCAAACATTCTTCAGGGGCAATCGCTCACACTCGCCGTACAGATTCAGTCCAGCGATGTCATCGATTTCGTCTGCTTCGGCGTCGACGCGCAGGGCAAGCTTTCCGACGATCGCTATATGGTCTTTTTCAACCAGCCGAGCACACCATGCGCCAGCGTGAAAATAGAAAATCAGGGCCGTTTTCAAATCAACCTGGCGCAGTTGCCCGCGACGATTGACCGTTTGGTATTCACCGCCTCTATCGACGGCGCCGGGGCGATGAGCACAATCGGCGCCAGCCAATTCACCGTGTCCAACCCTGCAGGGCAAGCCGTCGCCCAGTGCGCGTTTTCCGGCGCAACGTTCAGCGCCGAAAAAGCCATCATGGTGGCCGAGTTGTATCGAAAGAACGGCGAATGGCGCCTGCTCTCGAACCTGCAAGGGTACGCGCAAGGCCTGGATGCGCTGGTGAATCACTTCGGTGGCGAAGTGGTCGAAAGCCCTGCACCAACTCCTGCGAAAGTCTCTCTCGAGAAAAAAATTGCAGCGGCCGCGCCGCACCTGATCAGCTTGGCCAAAAAAGCGCAGATCAGCCTGGAGAAAGCCAACCTCACCCAAACCAAGGCCCGGGTAGTGCTGGTGCTCGACGCTTCCGGCTCGATGAACCATCAGTACGCCAAAGGCCGGGTCCAGGAAGTCGTTGACCGGTTACTGCCACTGGCGGTGTCGTTCGATGAGGACGGCGAACTCGATTGCTGGGCGTTCGCCGCCAAGCCATTGCGCCTCTCGCCAGTGACCTTGAGCAATCACAAAGCCTTCATCGATACCGACAATAGCGGCTGGAAAAAATGGGAGCTGGGCAGCCGCATCAATGACGAGCCCAAAGTCATTCAGAAAGTTCTGGAGCAGTTTCAGCAAACCAATGACGGCACGCCGATGTATGTCCTGTTCATCAGTGACGGCGGCGTATCCCAAAGCACCAAAATCACCCGCCTGATGGTCGAGGCCGCCAACCTGCCGATCTTCTGGCAATTCGTCGGGCTCGGTGGCCACGGCTACGGCATTCTGGAAAAACTCGACACGCTACCGGGGCGCGTGGTCGACAACTGCGGTTTCTTTGCCCTGGACGATCTGCACGACATCTCTGAAGAGCAGCTCTACGACATGTTGATGGCTGAGTTCCCGATCTGGCTCAAGGACGCCAAGGCCAAAGGCATCATTCGCTGATTCGCCTGCAACTCGACGGCAATCGCTGAATCCTGAACGACGGACAAGAAAAAGCCCCCTCATGAGGGGGCTTTCTCAACCCTTGCGGGTTAGCCGATGCTCACACCGTGGGCTTCAGCCAGAGGCTTCAGGCCGCCAGCGAAACCCTGGCCGATCGCCTTGAACTTGAACTCTTCACCGTTGCGGTACAGCTCACCGAAAATCATCGCGGTTTCGGTGGAAGCGTCTTCGCTCAGGTCGTAGCGAGCCAGCTCTTTACCGTCAGCCTTGTTGACCACACGGATGTAGGCGTTCGATACCTGACCGAAGCTCTGCTTGCGTGCTTCAGCGTCGTGGATGGTCACCGAGAACACCAGCTTCTTCACAGCAGCCGCCAGGCCGTTGAGCTTGACGGTGGCTTGTTCGTCATCGCCTTCGCCAGCGCCGGAGCGGTTGTCGCCCATGTGCTCGACCGAACCGTCGGCGGATTTTTTGTTGTTGTAGAAAATGAAACCGTTGTCGTCGAGCACTTTGCCGTTTTCACCGACGATGAAAATCGAAGCATCCAGGTCGAACTCGGTGCCGTCAGTGACACGCGGATCCCAACCCAGGCCCACGATCACTTCGGACAGGCCCGGAGCTTCTTTGGACAGCGAAACGTTGCCACCTTTGGACAGACTTACAGCCATGTTCACATTCCTTTTGTTGGGGGTTGGTTAAAAGTTCATACCGTAGGAGTTGGCCAGGGCGCGCAGGCCACCGGCATAACCCTGACCCACGGCGCGGAATTTCCACTCGCCGTTGTGGCGATACAGTTCAGCGAAGACCATCGCCGTTTCGGTCGAGGCGTCTTCAGCCAGGTCGTAGCGGACCACTTCGGCACTGGTCACGTCATTGACTACGCGGATGAACGAGCCACCCACCTGACCAAAGCTCTGTTTGCGCGATTCGGCGTCGTGGATGGTGACGACAAAAACCACTTTTTCCACGTCAGCCGGAACACGGCTCAGGTCGACCTTGATCACTTCGTCGTCGCCGTCGCCAGCACCGGTACGGTTGTCACCGGTGTGTTCAACCGAACCGTCCAGGCTTTTCAGTTGGTTGTAGAAAATGAAGTCGGCTTCGCTGCGGACCTTGCCGTTCGCACCCAGCAGAAGAGCGCTCGCGTCCAGGTCAAACTCTGCGCCGTCAGTGGCGCGCGGGTCCCAGCCCAGGCCAACCAGAATCTTGCTCAGGCTCGGGTCGGTTTTGGTCAGCGACAGGTTTCCACCTTTGCTAAGAGACAGTGCCATGGGGTATTACTCCTTGTGGTGAAGACGATTACTCATTGGTTTTCGATCGGTGCTTCTTCTGCCTTTCCGGGGAAGACCAGACTGGCGACGACACCGATCGCCAATACAACCATTACAATCAGCAAACTGGTGTTCGCATCGATGGTGTAGCCGTGGTGAAACATGTGATCCGTTGCGTTCAAGCCCAGCTTGACGGCAATGAAGAACAGCAGCGCGATAACCGATTTTTCCAGGTGCACCAGATAGCGTTTCAGGGCTTCCAGAACGAAGTACATGGTCCGCAGGCCGAGAATGGCGAAGAGCATCGCCGAGTAAACGATCAGCGGCTCACGGCTCACAGCGATAACTGCCGGTACGGAGTCGAAGGCAAACAGGATGTCGGAGACTTCTGCGACCACCAGGCAAAGGAACAGTGGCGTGGCGAAAATGGTGCCTTTCGCCGCCAGGGTCATGCCCTGGTTCTCGGGTTTCTTCAGTTCAACTTCGAGTTGCTTGCGCGACACGAAGAAGTTATGGCCGTGCAACTTTGGCCACACCGGGAAGAGCTTCTGCGCAAAGCGGTAAGCCATGTGTTTGGAATAGTCTTCCTCTTCTTCGTCATCACCGCCGCTGCGCAGCATCATGACGGCTGTCCAGGCGACGATCACGGCGAACACGATCTCGACCCACGGGCCAAACGCCAGCAGACCGGTACCGATGGCAACGAAGATCCCACGGAACACGATCGCGCCGATGATGCCCCAGTACAGCACGCGGTGACGCATGCCATCAGGCACTTTGAACCAGGCGAAAATGGCCATGAACACAAAGAGGTTGTCGACGCTGAGGACTTTTTCCAGCGCATAACCGGTGACGAACAGGCTGGCAACATCCGGCCCGTGCTGGACATACAGAAAGCCTGCAAACGCCAGCGAGATCGCAATCCAGAAAATCGACCAGATCGAAGCTTTAGCCAACGAAATGGGTTTGTCGCCACGGTGCGTGACCATGTCGAGCAACAGCGCGCCCAGCGCGATGCCGACGAACACCGCCATGGTCAGGGGGGGAAATCCAATCTGACTGTCCAAGGTACCGCTCCTTAAAGTTCGAAATCAGCCGGGTTCAAACCCAGCTCAAGGCAAATCTGACGGCACGCCGCTTTTTCTTTGTCGTCGAAATTGCCGTCCGACGCACCGATGGCGCAGGCGACACGAACCAGCAGGCGACCAGCACCGGCATCGTTCTTGATCTTGCCGATGGCCTTCAGCGCTTCCGCCTGACCGATCTGATAGTCGAACTCGAACTTTTCGCAGTGACCGTTGAACGACTTGATGACGTCGGCCATGTTGAAAACCTTCAATTCCGACGAGTTATTGATAAACCCGGCCATTTTGGTTTTCTCGGCGGAGGAGATCTCACCGTCTGCAGCAGCGACCAATGCGCAGGCAGCTGTCGTGGCTTCCATGAATTTCTGGTTCTTGAACTTGCTGACCTCAGTGGTCAGTTTGTCGCGAGCCAATGCAGCGTTTTCTTTAAGCCATGCAAGCATTTTGAGGTCCTCTCAAAGGGCGGGGCACCAAGCCCCGCCAAGGTAACTATTTAGAGCCGGCGCGCCAGTTCATGCCCCAGCCATAGGCTTCGTCCATTGCCGAATGCCCGCGGTGGAAATCCACTCGCCGGGAAACCTTGACGGCTCCGTTGACGTTTTCGAGCATCGCAATGGCGCACATGCCATGGCGACCGCCCTCTTCGTTGAGGCGAACCTCGATGTCCGGCTGATTCGGGATGTGGATGGTCACGACACCATCGGTCTCGCGCCAGTTCGGCGCACCTTCGTAGATGAAGGCGAAAATCAGGATGCGGCGCACTTCAGCCCACTTGCCGCCATTGATGTGCATCCACTCGCCACCGGCCACGGAGCCGGTACGGTCGTCGCCCATCAACTGGATGTAAGGCGCTTGCTTCAACTTGCCGAAGCATTCGCCAAGGGCTTGCACCACACCCTTTTCGCCATCCTGCAACTCGTACAGGCAACCCACGTCCAGATCGACCGAGGTGCTGCTGCGGAAGAAGCCGCCGGAGCTGCGTTTGTTCCAGTTCAGGTTGACCTTGATCTCACCGAAACCAGCGGCCGTCTTCTCCAGACTGATGGAGCTGCGCGTCTTGTCGAGGGTGATCTTGCTCAGGCTGATCGACGATTTCGCTGCTGCAGGAGCCGCTGGCGGCACAGGGGCTGGGGCTGGGGCCGGAGCAGGTGTCGGCGCCGCTGCCGGAGCAGCCACATCCACACCGAAATGCTGGGCCAAAGGTTCAAGACCACCGTTGAAACCCTGGCCGACGCAACGGAATTTCCACTCACCCTGACGACGATAAAACTCGCCGAGGATCAGCGCGGTTTCCTTCATGCCACCGGTCGGGATCTGCGCTTCGATGCCACCGGAGACCACCACCGACAGCTGCGAGACGCGCTCGAAACTGGCTTTGTTTTCGTAGATCGTCGCGGTCAGTGCGACCTTTTCCACGGCCGCTTCAAGTCGGCTCAGATCAACCGTGAACACCGCGCGACCCGCCGAGGCGTCGGACAGGGTAACTGCCCCGCCCAATACGCTCGGTTGCCCGTAAAAGCACATGTCGCCATCGCCGCGAACCTTTGCCGAGGTTCCCAGAACAAAAGCCGAGACATCGATGTCAGCGCCAGGAATCGGCGAATAATTGATGTCGACGCGAAGCGGGCCGCTGGCAACTGGCGCGTTGCCGCCCGGAGCAAGGGTCGCCATTAACGCAGCGCCTGAACGGCCAGATTGACCAGATCGTCGGCGGTGCGGCCATTGGTGGTCTGACCGATCGCAGTGAACTTCCAGCCATCGCTGTCACGAGACAGGCTGGCCATGACGATGCCGGTGTGAGCGCCACGCTCGGACAGATTGAAGCGGGCCAGTTCGTTCTTGTTACCGGCGTTGACGATGCGGCAGTAGGCATTTTCGACTTTTTCGAAGTTCTGCCCGGTGAAGCTGTTCACGGTGAACACCAGGTGCTGAACGACGGCCGGCAGACGTTGCAGGTCAACGTGGATGGTTTCGTCGTCACCCGCGCCTTCGCCAGTGCGGTTGTCGCCGGAATGCTGGATCGAGCCGTCCTGCGACTTGAGCTGGCGAAACCAGACCAGGTCGACCGGCTGCAGGCTACCGTCGAGCAGGATGCACGAAGCGTCCAGGTCGATATCGCCGCCATTGCCCATCAGCTTGCCGAGAAAACCGGCCTTCACCGGGTCCCAACCCAGGCCGAGGCTGACGCTGGACAGCGCCGTGCCGGCGGTTTTTTCCAGGGAAATGGACTGCTTTTTGCTCAGGGAAAGGGTCATCGTTACGCTCCTTGTTGGTCATCGGTGTTCATGGGGCGCTCGGATGTGTGCGCCTCATGCAGGTCGGTCTGCGCATCGCGCACGCCCGGATTTTTTCCATTGATTACCCGCAGGCGTCCCCGCCGCCATGACGGGTGAAAGTGCCGCCAGTGCGCATCTTCAGCAGCCGCGAGCAACTCGTGATCGCCGCGGGTATCGCCCCAGGCCCGGATTCGGTATTGCAGCAAACTGCCGTAAACCGCTTCCAGCCTGAGGACTTTGTTCGCGCAGCGGCAGTTGTCGCCGGTGATGTGGCCGGTCAATACGCCGTCCACCACCTCCAGTTCTGTGCCGATCAATTTGATGCCCAGACGATCAGCGAAAGGCTGCAGAACCAGCGCAGGTGAGGCGGAACACAACGTCACCACGGCACCGGAACTGATCTCGGCTTCGATCGCCAGCAGCCCGCTCGGGCGCATCAATCGCGGCCAGACCCGCGTGCAATAACTCGCGGCTTGCTGTTGCAGCCACTCAAGCTTCACACCAGTCAGAAACGTGCGGATCAACTGCGCCTTGAGTTCGTCACGGCTCATCCGCCGGGTAACGAATCGCAGGCTGGGCAGCGCCAGTCGAAGCAGGCGTCGATTGAACTCGCGCGCGCCGAACGCAAACTTCAGAAACGGCACGAAACTGTCGTGCCGGGTCAACGTGCCGTCGAAATCGAACACGGCGAGGACTGGCCGCTGCGGTGCGGCGGGGTTGTCGATCTGCTCTATCATCCTGCGGCCTCTGCCAGGCGAATCGAAACTTCGCCGACGCCGGTTTCCGCATGGCGGATACCGTGCCAGCGAGCGCGTTCAAGGATGTTCGTCGCCCACTTGTAATGGGTGGCGGGCTCGCACATCGCGTCGTTGTGGCGGAATACCGCCGGAGCCACATCGCTGACGATCAGCTTGGCGCTGTTGAAGTCTTCCAGGCTGACGCGCAACGTGTCCTGGATGATTTCGATCTGGCTGGGGTGAATGGCAGTCTTGCCGACCAGGCCATGGGCGATATCGAACTCCAGTTCTTCCTTGAGCAACTGCGGCGACGCCAGTTGTTCGAACACCGGCGCGGTCAAGGCGAAACCCAGCGAGCCCATCACCCCCGCCAGCATCGGAATCACGTAGCCCATCGGCGTGCTGTAAAGCGTGGTGGTCGGATTGCGGCGCAGGCCGAGGCTGCCCATCAAGTCGTTGCCACCGATGCGCAAAGCGATGATTCGTTGGTCGAGGCTGGCCTTGAGCGCCTGCCCCAGTTCGACCATCGCGCCGGGGTTGAAGACGTCCGTGGTTTCCAGCGTCGGCATCAGGAACAGCGCCGGATTGGTCACGGCCTGCTCCCAGGCGCGCAGATTGGCCAGGGTCAGTTTCGGGATGACAAAGCCATCGACATGCGCCATCAACGGCCAGTCGTTGAGAACGGCGGCCATCTGCGAATCACGCGGACGCACGAACAACAGAGGACCACCCTCAGGCCGACCGCCGCGTTGATCGATAACGCTCAGCAAGCCATGCAGGTTGGTCAGCGCCGTCTCGATATCAATGTCCGCGACTGCGTCTTCCAGGCACACCACCAGCGAACGCAGCTCCGGCAACTTGGTGCGGAACACCACGTCCAACAGGTCGGCGCGGGTCGCGGGCATGTAGAGCGTGGCCCCGAGGGCATAAGGAGAAAGTTTTTTCATCAGCCCAGACTCCGAATGATCGTCACCGCCCGATAAGGCCCCAACTGCGCGCCGACTTCTTCGACCGGCACGCCGGCGGCTTCTGTCAGGTGCATCAGCAATTGCACGTCACTGTCGCTGCGGTCGCGGATCAACACATGGTGCGGGACACGGCGTAACACCGCACGGGTCGCCTCGGCGATGCCTGGCTTGACCCGGTTGAGATTGCTCACCTCAAAACGTGCCGCCAGCGCTTCAACGACGTGGGTGGCCGCCCCCTGGAGTTCGAGACGCTGCTCGTCAGTCCATGGCAGGGTTTTCGGCACGACGCCCAACGCTTTACGGTGGGTTTCGATCTGCTCGATGAACGCCTGTGTCACATCGTGCTCGCGCAAGTGGTCATAGACCACGCAGCCATGCAGCCCGCCGTTTTCAGGCCAGATCGAACGCGACACCAGACCGGAAACGGTGGCACCGAGAATCCCCGACGGGATGACCCAGTCTTCCGACGAAGCGGCCATCCAGGCGCGACCACAGGGGTCAGCCAGCACCACCAGTCGGGGAGATTTCGGGAAACGTGCGTCGGCGCCAAGGCTGCGTTGAATTTCGCCGCTGATCGCGCCCTTGCCGGTCCAGCCATCGACGAAGACGATGTTCTCGGCCCCGTGGGTCTGGACGATTGCTTCCAGAGCAACCGTGTCGATGCCACGATCACGGACAATGCTGATGCCGTAATGGAAGGCTTCACGGCCCATCTCGATGAGCGCGCGACGCAACAGCACACCCAGCGGCAGGCCTGCGCGCACGAACGACACCAGCACAATCGAAGCGCCGGTACAGGCTTCGTTCAAGCCCAGTGCCAGGGCTTGGACATCCGCTGCCATGCGCGCGCCGTTCTGCGCCAGCACCCGTTCGTACAGGGCCTTGTGCACATCGCTAGGGGCACTTTCCAGACTGATCATTTCGGAATAGTGCTTCTGCTTCGTTTGAATCAGACGCTCTTTTTCCTCGACATCCGTCACGTCCATCTGCACGGCTTGCAGCAGGAAATGCACGTCATCCGGCGCATAGCTCGCACTGCCCACCGTCACCAGGCTGGAGATCGCATCACTCATGAATCGAAGCCCCTGCCCGCTTGGCCAACTGGCTGCGCGTCGGAGTCGCCCACAGGTGACACTCCTCCATGAACGCCAGGTCGGTGATGCTGTCGCCGAAGCCCAGCACAGGGCGCTCACCATTGATCTCGCGATCGCGGCGCAACCATTCCTGAACCGCCGCCTGCTTGGACAGGCCCTGCGGCAGGAATGCCAGGTTGTTGCTGTTGCCATGAATGTGCAGGCCATCCAGCAAGCCCTGCGCTCGAACTTCGGCCAGCACCGCATCGAGAACGTCGTCATTGCTCTCGTTGTGCTTGGTGACCACGTAGTGACGCAAGCCCTGCTCTTCGACCACCCAACCGCGCAGGGAAATACCCAGCTGCTTGCCAATCGCCAGCGTCGCTTCACTCAACTCCGGCAGACGGCGCTGATAGTTGGCGAGGAGATCTTCCATGCGCGCCTGCCAGGCCTGATCGAGCGTGCCGTCCGCGCCGAGGATCACCCCGCCATGGGAGCAAATGGCGCCGTGCTGAAAAGGTAACCGGACCCGACTGAACGCTTCCACGCTGCGCGCCGTGACCGGGACGACATCGGTCGTCGCCAGCAGCCACTCGACCATCGACTTCTGCACCGGGCTCATGTAGCCGTTGGGCTGACCGTCGATATCAAGGGTCGCGGTGTGGCGAGGTGTGCCTTCTTTCATTTTGCGTGCGGTTTGAAACAACGTGTCGTCGAGGTCAACCAGTGCTAGGGGACGGTTACTTTGCATCGACGATCACCTGTGCATTCAAGGTCTTCAGCAGTTCGGCAGAGACTGCCTGCTGCGGAGTTTCCGAACAGATCAGCACCCGGTCGAACTGACCCGGACGCACGTTGTAGAGGAAGTTTGGAATGCCCAGGCCGTAGTTGTCGGCGAACGACAAGGCATGCTCGATCGCATGTCCCAGCGCAATCGGCGAGCGACTGGTCGAACTGAAGTGGACATCAGCACCAGCGCGCTCCAGACGTTCGGCGAGCAGGAACGGACGCCAGACAAACTCGCTGGTGCCCACTACCAGAATGCGCTCCCCCGGTTGTACCTGAAGGCCAGGCGCCAGGGTGTCGGCGACAGCCCGTACACCGAGGCGTCCCCAGTCATTTTCCGCACTCACCGGCCAGTCACCGGCCGCGATAGTGCCCACGGCCGGCATGTCGGGCAAAGGCGCGTCCGCGTCTTCATGGAATTGATACGAGCCCTGCAACAGGGAGACCTGATGCGCGCAATCACCCAGTGCTTCACGCACCGCGCCGCCGGACCAGTCCGTGAGCACACAGGTCACAACCTGTTCGACTTTATCCAGACCGGCATCGACCAGCGCCCGATGCAAGTTGATGAATGTCTTGCCCGTCGAGGCCTCGTCATCGACCAGCACCAATGAACGGGCGTTGAGCATCTGCTCACGCACTTGCGGATCGACCGGGAGGTGAATCAGGTGCGCACTGGCGTGGCTGTGTTCTTCTTCGAAACGGGCAAACAACTCGGTCCCGGTGGGATGCCGGGTGCTGACCATGTACACCGTGTCGGGGCGAGTGGCGCTGTACGCACGGTGGACGCCAGCACCGAGGCCGACAGCGGTTTCGGCCATGCCGATAACCAGCACAGGGCCTGGCAGATCCGCCGGAATTTCGACGGCCAGGCTTTCAAAACTGGCGGCCATCACCGATGGCCGGACCGGAATATGTCGTCCGAGCACTTTCGACACGAACAGGAATGCCCGCTTCGGATTACGGCGTTCGGCAAAGCCAAACAGTGATTCGGGGGCAATGACAGCATCATCAACGTTGACGTCCAGACGCCCACGCATCAGTTGTGCGCTCAGCGCTTTCGTTGCTGTACCAGATTCCATTAACAAATTCCTGACTTGGCGCGGGATCAAAGATCCAGCGCCTCTTCCGTGGGTTTCAATTCAAAAAGTGAATCAGAGGTTTGTGGCTTCCACCCGCCACATCGATGCTTGCGCTTCGCGCGCCAGTTGCGCCGCCGTGAACGTCTTGTCAGCCGCATTAATTTTTCCATCGACCCGGCAAGCATCGAGGAACGAAACCAGCAGCGAGGCTTTCACTGCGAAGTTCATGTTTTGTGCGTCGGGTACCGAAGAGGTCACGAGGCCAATCACGGCACCGGAAAAATCGAACAGCGGGCTGCCGCTTGAGCCTGGCTGAATGGGCGCGGTGAACTGCAACAGACTGGCATCGTTGCGCAGACCGAACAGTGCCGACACACCACCTTGAGTGACGTGGACACCGCCACCGGCGAAACCGGCCAGCGGAAAGCCCAACGCGACAATGTCTTCACCAAGAACACAGCCAAACCCGGACTTGAAGGTCACCGGTTTCAATGGAGGGGAGTCGATCACTCGCAAAAGGGCAATATCGTTGCGTCGATCGACCACCACGGGATCGACACGATAGCGGCCGTCAAACGAGGCGATGTGAATCTCGCGCATGCCTTCAATGACGTGGGCACAGGTCATGACGTGGGTAGGGGAAACAGCGAAAGCGGTACCGGTGGCGCTGTCTGCGGCTCTGCCGGAACCCGGTGCGTTCGCTCGTCCATTGGGGTGGGTTTCGTCGACTTCGAGGCCGATGCGACGGCCAAGTGCCGCCAGCCCGTAGGCAGAGCCTTCGGCCAGTGCGCGAAATTTCCACTGCTGATTGCGGTTGTAAAACTCGCCGATGATGATGGCGGACTCGCCGTTTTCGCGCAGATCCAGGGAGTGCTCGATCTGGCCATCCACCTGCAGACGCAGGTTCTTCAGCTCACTGACCGGCCCGACGGCGGAAAACGTGTAGACCACCAGAAGCACGCGGTCGCTGCCGGCCGGGATTTCGTCCAGGTTCAGCTTGCAGCCGACTTTTTGCTGATCGCCTACCCATTCCATCCACGCACGTGGCGTCTGAAAAAGGGCAGCATCACCTTTCGGGCGGCGTTTTTCATCAACCGGCAATATGGCAACGGCGGCGTATTCCCCGAAAGCCGAGGAGTTTCCACATTCCAGAGTCCATTCACTCCGGGCGCTTGATACTGCGGTGTTTGCGCCAGGCGCGAGCACCATCATTCCTTGAAAATTCCTTGTATTGCTTCCTGCATAGGGCCGTATCGAACGACCAAAACGCGTAAATGGTAACAGACTTCATATGTCGATTTAATATCAGGATGATGCTAGTGCCGCGACAGTAATGTCTTTTATGCGCACGTTTGGCCGCCAAGCGCCCGGTGGCTCAGGCAAACCCAGCCGACGAGTGGCAAAGATACCGGGCAGGTTCAAACCGGCCTCCCGGGTGTAACCGATACCTCCCGAGTAACGTGCGTTAATCTCCAGCAGATGCGGTTTACCGTCTGCATCGTCACGGGTCTGGACGTTGACGATGCCATCGCACTGAAAGTGTTCCGCAGCCTTCAGAGCGAGCTCCACGGCGGCACCTTCACGCTCGAATAGCTGATACAGACCTGTCTTGCGACGGCCAACGAACGCAATCGGGCGACCGGCTTCACAGACGATATCCACCGAACACTCATTTCCCGCCATATACGGCATTACCAGCATCGGTGGCGGCGGCTTGTCGGCCGAACGATAGGCATGCATATAAAGGTCGAAATTGACCTCGCGCTCATCGGGGTTGGCAAAACAACGGAAAGGGTCGGCATTTGCCTTGAAACGCCAGAAACCCTGGCCGTAAATGCCCACGGCCGGTTTGACACAGACTTCGCCCGATACACCCAGCGTCTGATAAGCCGCGATCATTTCCTCGGCATTGGCGGCGGTGATCGCCGGCACACAGGCCAGCCCCGCTCGTTCCGCTTCTGCCGTGAACCGGCTTTTGTTATCGACCAGATCAAACGTATCCAAAGAAAGCGCACCGGTAACCAGTACCAGGCCTGCTATCTCGAAACGCTGTCGAGCCTGTTCGAAAACGCTGCCAACGCGGCCCGCCAGGACAACTTTGATGTTGTGAGCCTGCGCAGTCGCAATGACCCAATCAATGCGCGCCTGATTGTCCGCAGGCTCCACGAAGCTGATGTCGGCGAGCGAGGTAATTTCCGGACGATCCCCTCGATGCGACGCATAAATCTTCACGTCGGTCGGCAGCGCCTCGCGCGCGCCGAGAATGATGTCGCGTTGACTGGACTGCCCTTCGAGAAACCAGATCACTATGCTTACCCTTCCTTGTAGTTACGCCGAATGCCGAAACATTTTCTGAGAGCGTCCGTCTCACATCCGCCAATGGGTGCGGACAGTACCGTCTTCCGCTGCAAACTCAAGGGGAACATTCAGCAATAGAACTGGCACTTTCGGAACGCCATGAGCGCTTCCCGGTTTTATTGTCGGGTCGCCACAATAAACAGGCGCGGGAACGGCAACAGCACCGAACCATCGGCCATTGCCGGATAAGCCTTTTCGACTTCGGCGAGATATTGCTGCAGATACTGCGCCCGTTCGCTTTCAGTCAAAGGGCTCAGAAACGGAATCAACCCGCTGCCCTTGAACCACTCAACGACGCCCGCGGCACCGCCCGCCAACTGATGGTGATAGGTGGTGCGCCACACATCGACTCGCGCGCAGTGCGGACGCAACATCGAGAAGTATTGGCTGGCACTCGCCATGTCAGTGCGCTGCCCTGCTGCACCGGTAAGCTTGCTGGCCCATGGGCCGTTTGCGGCGACTTCGCGCATCAGCCGGTGAGAGGGTTCGTTAAGGTTGTCCGGCATCTGGATCGCCAGACTCCCGCCCGACGCCAGTTTTCCCGCCAGCTTCGGCAACAGCGTCGCGTGGTCCGGCACCCACTGCAACACCGCATTGGCAAAGATCACATCGTAAGGGCCGGCATCGTCCCACCGATCAATCTCGGCCACATCGAACTGCAACTGCGGCAAGCGCTTGCGTGCGGCGTCGATCATGTCGGGCGAGCTGTCCAGTCCGCTGACCTTTGCTGTGGGAAACCGCTGCACCAGCAACTCCGTCGAGTTGCCGGGACCGCATCCGATATCGACCACCGTTCGCCCCTGCACCGTGGGAATCGCCGCCAGCAGATCGCGGGCCGGGCGGGTGCGTTCATCTTCAAAAGCGACGTATTGCTTGGCTGACCAACTCATTGCGTTCTCCTGTCGGGGGCATTCCAACGGTTCGTCACGATACAGGCAGCGACGCGAGCAGTTCCAGAGTGACTCGTTGCAAAGCATTTCAGCTCAATACCTTATTGCCAAGTCGTCTAACTCGACGCAGCGGTCACCGTTCGTCGAGCCAGTCAAAAGCGATTTTGACAGCATAAAAATCCTGCCTATAGTCAAGGTGCGGCAGTCGGAAGGAACCCGACCCATAGGATTTCGTGCAAGGAGCACGGCCTGCTCATCTCTCATGACTGGTGGGTTCCCCAGTAGTGTGCTCGCAAACGCCATACGGCAAGCAAGCGTCGTCGTGCCTGCGCTGCAGTCCGACGTTCACTATGAAAAAAGGAGCGTTACCATGTCTCGAGTGACGGATATTCTGGTTTCCATCGACACTGAAACCATTCTGAAAAAGTATCCAAACATCAGCAAGGACCCGAAGAACCCAACGCTGATCGACTGGCATCATGTGTACATGGTCACCAACCAGGACAACGTCGTCAGTGGCCAGGCCGGGGGCGAACTGGACATCAAGGCGCAGGTCGGCGACTTGATCCGCTGGCGTGAAACCAGCCTGTCGCAGAGCTTCGAGCAGGCGGTAATTTTTTACAAATTCATCGGCAACGCCGGTGCCGAGCTGATCTCGACACCTACACCGCGCAAAGCTACAGCTTGCGTCGCAGTGCCAAACACCAGCAATCCATCAGTGCCAAGCTGCCAGAAAGTCGATAACCACTATTGGTCCTCCGAGACCCTTGATTGCGGTCGCGTGACTTATCACTTCCATTTCCTGATCGTTAACCGCGACTGCCAGATCATCGGCTGCTGCTCGTGGGATCCGTTTATTTCCATCCACAACTGACGATGCGCAGGATCCCTTGGCAACGAGGGATCCACTCGATCCGATGCCGCCCCGGCCGGAACAGGATGTCTTGCCTCGACCGAAGCGGCTGCCGTCTGGCGCCAACATCATGAAAGGAATCCATGATGACTTCCGAACCGATCCCGTCACCCTCTACCGCCTTCAACAACGCGCACAACGTGTTGCTGATCTTCGATGCTGAATCCGTACTCGCACACAATCCCGACCCGAGCCAAGATGCCGCCAATCCGACGCGCATCACTGATGGCCTGGTCTTTTTCATCACAGGTAACAACTCAAATAAAAATGTTACAAGTGACAGCAAAATAACATTGCCTATCGAAATTGGCCGCGACCTTCATTTTCGTGGCAGGAGCATCAGCCTGATCGCTGAACACAGCGTAGTGATCTACGGCATGACCGTCGGTAACAGTGGCGTACTGACGGATCCACTGCTTGAGGTTCACCCTGGCGTCACCGTCCCCGCCCCGGACCCAAGCCACCCGACCACCCCCGGCAGCCACAAGGCCGACGATCACTACTGGGCGTGCACCACAAAGACGTCCGGCACAGCCGAGTGCGTGCTGAACTTCATGCTGGTCAATCAGCAATGTGAGACAGGGGGGTATTTCGCTTGGGCGGTTGGAATCGATTTCGTAGATTAAGCAGATACAAAAAAACCGGCCAATAAGGCCGGTTTTTTTAGTCGTAATATCCAACCGTCTTTTTTAACTGATCCGAGTATTCATAAATGTCATCCACTGTGTTGATCGGATGACGTGTTTCGTTTTTTTCCTCATCGAAGATACCGATGTATTTCTGGGAGCGATTGAAATGCAACCTACAGATCGGTTTGCGATTGTTGTCGTCCAACAGGATGCCGAAATAGCTTTGCGTATCACGCTGAACAATTCGCTTGGCATCGACCACTGACCTAACAAGCGCACGAACGATGTGATACCCCTCCAACTCTTCAAGGGTTGTTAATACCTTTTCGTCTGACTCGTCACGAGGGTCTATTGGATCAGTCCCAACAGGAGCTGAGGGTTGAGATGCCAAGGAGGGATGAATGGCTCCGCTCATTGCAGATTTAAGGCGATCGTTTATCTGATCATTTAAAAACTGCACCACGGCTTTTTTCGTTAATTCATGAAACTGCTCGCGCACCTTTTGTGTGATGACTCCGTCGTACACACGTGAGGCGAATACCTTGACGAAATCATCGTCCGGCTTGTTGACCTGTGCCGCAATCACCTTCTTGATTTGACTGACGTACTTCAGTTCGCCAGCAGCATTGATGATCGAATCAACATCGAAAGCCGACTTCGTCAGCTTCACTAACTCGGGAACCGAGTATTCATCAATATCCAGGAGGTCCAGTTCCAGAAAAGGTTTTTCGTCCATTTTGTTAGGCGCATCCAGGTCTGTAAAAAACTTGTAAACCTGTCCGTTGGTAAGGATGGAGATACGTGTGCTGGTAACGTGAAAGTAACGAAATAGTTGCGAGGCGTGATTGATATGTAGCGGCTCACCAACCTTTTTGCACTCAATCAGAATCTGCACTTCACCATCTTTCATGATGGCATAGTCGATTTTTTCTCCCTTTTTTGTACCTACATCACAGACAAACTCAGGCGTCACTTCGGTCGGATCGAAGACGTCATATCCCAGCACAGTGCTAATGAATGGCATGACGAATGCATTTTTCGTTGCTTCTTCCGTCTGGATTGCGGCGCTCTGCAACCGGACTTTGGCGGCTAGGCTGGCTAACTTTTCGAAAAATTCCATGAGTTTTCTATCCGTGTAATGAGCTAATGGCAATTTGATCGCCACTTGATACTAGCCACAAACCAGAACAATGAAAGCTGAGTACCTGAATTGCTCAGTCCTCCCGATGTGCTCTTTGGATTATCGGAAAGGAACAAGTCGCCGGTAGAATTTTCCTGATGCCGTCAGTGTCTGAATTTCAAGCACTCCCCCAATAAGGACCTCGGCCATGAAATTCGCGAAGATTTCCCAGAAGCTCGCCCTGTGGGCCGGTAGCCCCAAGACTTTCATGGGGGCGCTGGTACTGATCGGTGTCTGGGGATTGACCGGGCCGTTTTTTCATTACAACGACACCTGGCAACTGATCATCAATACCTCAACGACGATCATCACGTTCCTGATGGTTTTTCTGATCCAGAACACGCAGAACCGTGACACCGACATCCTGCACTTGAAGATTGATGAGTTGTTGCTCGTGACCAAAGAGGCGCAGAACGCGATGCTGGGGCTGGAGGCGCTGGATTTGAAGCAACTGGAAGCATTGCGCAAGCATTACCGTGCGCTGGGCGAAGGGGAGGTTTTCAATCTTGAGGGGCTGGGGGAGAAGAGCAAACCGAAGCAGGATCTGAATGAATGCTGACAAGCATTTGTGGCGAGGGAGCTTGCTCCCGCTGGGCTGCGTAGCAGACCCGTTTCTTTAAAAGAACGGGGCCGCTTCGCGCCCCAGCGGGAGCAAGCTCCCTCGCCACAGTTTTTTTGTAAGGCTTAGATTAGCGGCTGGCTTGCAGCGCTCGGGCCATTTGCAGATGGTTTTGCAGTTTGGGCAACGTCTCATCAGCGAAAGCCTTGATCTCCGGGACATCGGTGGTCTGCGCTTCTTGCTGGATCTGTTGAATGGCTTCTTCGGTGGCTTTCACCTGACTGGCGGCGTAGGCCTGGTCGAAGGTTGCGCCGTCTTTCACTTCAGGGATCATCTCCTTGGCTTTATCGGCCATTTCTTCACGCGGTGCGACGGGTAAATCGAGCTTTTTGGCGATTTTCGCCAAGTGCTGATTGGCCGTGGTGCGGTCGTTGATGACAACGATGGTGTAATCCTTGACCTCTTTGGATTCGGTCTTCTGATGCGCTAGACGACTGGCTTCGATGTCAGCCATGCCTTTGGCTGATGCATCGTTGATGAATTCGGCTGGCGACTGGGCAAAAGCGCTGCTGGCGAACAATCCCAGAACAGTGGCAAAACTCAAACGACGTACTTGGGTGGCCATCCGGCTCATGGTCGCGCCCTCCTTCTCTCAAAATTCAAGCGGGAGCTTGCGCCCCCGCCTCTCAATCAAAACAACCTTCACCGACTACTTCGATTTCTGAGCGGGCTTGCGGCCCATATCTGTTTTCGCAGGCTCTTTATCGACCGTCGTTGTGGTGGTTTTCCCACCTTTGCGACCGGCTTCAGAGGCCTTCGTTCGATCGTTGGCGAAGTTTCCCGAGTTCGAGTTTCTTGAATTAGGCATGATTCTCTACCTCTTGGTATTGATCGTAGCGAGCAGGTGCCCGCCTAGATTGAGAATTTCCTGGCGGGCAAAGGTTTAGAAAAGTTGCCTTTGTCGCGACGAACGGCGGACCCGAAATCAGCTATTGAGCGCGTGATGGTTCTGGCGCTTGGCGGCATACATCGCCTGATCGGCATGGCGAAACAGTTGATGCTCCTCGCAACCATGCTCTGGATAGCGGGCGACACCGATACTCGGCTCGATCTTCAGGTTGTGGCCATCCAGGCGCATCGGCTGCACCAGCACTTGGCGGATCTTTTGCGCCACGCCGTCCGCGTCCTCCGCCGCCTGCACGCTGTGCAACAACACGACGAATTCATCACCGCCGATCCGCGCGACCGTATCGGTCTCGCGCACGCAGCCCTTGAGGCGATTGGCCACAGTTTGCAGAAGCATGTCGCCTACTGCATGCCCAAAAGTGTCGTTGACCTGTTTGAAGCGATCCAGATCGACATACAACAGCGCCATGTGCCCGGATTGTTCGCGGGCGCTGGCCATGGCAGCTTTCAGGCGATCACGGAGCAACTCACGATTGGGCAATTGAGTCAGTTGATCGTATTGCGCCATGCGCCGCAGGCGCGCATGTAATTGCTGACGCTCGATAGCGGTGGCGACCTGGGCGCAGACGTATTGCAGCAGTTCCTTGTCCTGCTCGGTGTAGCGCTCACCGCCGGGCAGACTCTTTACGATCAATGCGCCGATGGTGCCGTTTTTCGAGTTCAGCGGCACGCCGAGCCAGCACGGTGAATTCTGTTCGGCCACCAATGCAGCAAAATCCGCAGGGGAATCGGCACTGTCCGGCGTCAGAAGAATCGGCTGACCACTACGGATCACTTGTGCACACAGGCGCCCGGTGATCGTCCCGGGTTTTTCCGGCTGCAATTCGTGATCGTCAACGTGATAAGGGAAGTTCAGCTGTGCGCAGTGCTCGTCGTAGAGCGCCACCGAGAAGTTCATTGCCGGCAGCCACTCGCCGATGATCAGGTGGATGCGTTTGAACAACGCCAGCAAATCCTCTGCCGCATGCGCCGCCTCGGAAATCGCATACAGCGCCGCTTGCCGCGATTCGGCCTGTTTGCGTTCGGTGATGTCGCGGGCCACGGCGATACGCAGCTGATCCACTTCCGACCAGCGCGCCGACCAGAGGATGTGGGCGACGCTGCCGTCCTTGCGCACGTAGCGGTTTTCGAAATTGAATTTGGGTTCGCCACCCATGATCTCGCTGGCGGCAGCGAGGGTGCGCTGGCGATCCGCCGGGTGCACCAGTTCGATCATCTGCCGACCGATCAACTCGTCAGGCGTGTAGCCGAAAACGCGCTCGCAGGCGGCGCTGACAAAAACGAAGCGACCCTGCTTGTCCACCGCACAAACGGCGTCCAGCAACAGGTCGATGAAACTCGCCAACGGCGCGGAATTACGGCTTTCCATGGTTCAGCACAAGTGTCCGGGCAATGCAGCACTGATCAACCATCCCTGACCGTTTGATCCCGCATCCCTGCACGCAAAATCAAGCCTTGTTCGGCATCAGCCCTGGCAGCGCATGCACCAGCGCATTGACGGCGAAACCGATGAACATCACGCCACATAAACGGGTAATGAGCAGTTCGTGACGCTGATAGATCGTGCGCACCCGCTGCGCGCCGACAACGCCAATGAGGATAGCGTAAGCCAGCAAACCACCGAAGAAACTCAGGGCGATCAGCGTCGGCAACATCGACCAGTTGAGCAATTCGGCGCGGCTCGACAGCAACGCAGTGAACGTCGCCACCGCCACCGGATAGGCCTTGGGATTGGTCAGGCCGAACAGGATGCCGTGCCAGAACGGATTGCGCGCCGCGCCTTGCGGCTGGTCATCGCTGCGTCGTTGCGCACGCACCGCACGCCAGCCCAGCCAGAACAGATACAAACCGCTGAGTACGCCGAGCACATCAAATGCAGTGCTGCCGATTTCCCGGGCGCCGACAATTGCGATCAACGCGGTGCTGCACCAGACGACGTCGCCGAGCAGGTGCCCACAGAGAAACCCTGCCCCCGCTCGCCGCCCATGAGCCGCGCCGATACCGAATACCGCCAGCACACCCGGCCCCGGCGTGATGCCGTAAATGAAACCCGAGGCCAGCACGGCCAATAGCAACGATGGAGTCATGGGATACCTGCAAGCGCCAGAACACGTGGTCGCCAGTCTATATCAGCGAAATGTGTCAGATCACGGCTCGTCGTAAAAACGCATGCCGGCGTACGGTTTCAGTCGACATGCGGCCAGCCGCGAAGCCAATCCACCGACGTGGGCTTCGAGCTTGTGGCCATCGGGATCAAGAAAGTAGAACGACGCACCTTCGCTGCGGTTATCCCGCCATTCCTGCACGTTTGCCGCTTTTAGCTGCTCGACGAACAGCGGAAAGTCCGAAGCGCCAAGGCTGAAGGCGTAATGGGTGTAATCGGCGGACGCTTGGGCATCTCGTTTTGGATCAAGCGACAGACACAGCCACAGCCCTGGCAGCGACAGATAGGCACCGGCATCCCACGTCGCTTCGACGCGCAACTGCAGCACGTCGCGATAGAACGCCAGGCTGCGATTCAGATCAGTGACGGCAAGCGTCAGGTGATTGAGGCCGGTGAGCATCGGATCAGTAACCTCTGAGGTCTTCAGGGACGACGTATTGCTGGCCGTCGTAAGTCA
The DNA here is from genome assembly GCF_044743525.1 of Pseudomonas sp. NPDC087598. NCBI lineage: Bacteria > Pseudomonadati > Pseudomonadota > Gammaproteobacteria > Pseudomonadales > Pseudomonadaceae > Pseudomonas > Pseudomonas sp. NPDC087598. The sequence goes on from NZ_JBIUWQ010000008.1 coordinate 71,346, forward strand.
GGGTGATCTGGGTTTTCTTCAGGTCGGTGGTTTTCGAAACGCACTCGCTGCCCGACTGAGTGTTTTTCATCTTGCTGCCGCTGGTGGTGATGATCAGATCGGCGAGACCGTGATGACTTGTGGAGCCGATTTCGAGCGTTCTGCGGGTTTTCTTCATGTAGCCCGCGCAACCGCTCATGAACTCACCGTGGTTCTTGTAGACCACCAGGCCTTCCAGCACCGGGCGCAGCTCATTGCCTTCGCGGACATACAGCGCCAGATCGGTTTTCTCGTAGGGAATGGCGCTGGAACTGTGCTCGAACTTTGAACGCAGGCCAAACGCCCGGACATCCGGCGCCAGCCGGTAGCGGCCGGTGTCGACGCGCAGATCGTCAAAGCGAATGGCGTCGGAGTTGTACGCACCAGGTTTACGGTAGATGGCGATGGGTTTTGCGTCGCTGGCGTTGACGATCGCCAGATCCAGATCGAGCACCCCGGCATCATCGCCGCCGGAGTCGGCAAGGTACGTGGATTTGACCGAGATCGCCTGATTCGGGAAAGCCGGCCAGACGACGCAACGAGACATCGATTGGCCGTCATAAGCCTTGGTGGTGCAAGCGGCCTGGGCTTGGGCGGTGATGGCCAGAATACCGAGAGCGATAAGGAGTCTGGTTGGGGTGAGCATTGTTCTTCCTTGATAAAAGTCGTGTTTGAACAGGTCAGTCAGAGGCCTTTGAAACCGGGTGGCAGGACGTAAGTTTTTCCGTCGTAGCGCAGCGTTGTCAAAACCGGTTTGGATACGCTGATTTTATCTTCACAGGTGTCGCCTTCAACCACGTTTGTCGTGCCTGTTTCCTGGGTTTTGACAATCAAGTCTGCATAACCGTGGGAGCTCGTTTTAGCGATATCAACGGTTCTTGAAATCTCAAAACGCTCGCCAGCACAGTTGTCATCCCACTCGCCGCCATACTCATAAACCACCAATTGTCGCAGGACAGGACGCAAGGTCTCCCCATCGCGCACGTAAAGCGAGAGTTGGTGTTCTTCAAGGGGATTGAGCCGGGAACCGTTGGTGAGGGTGGCGCGGAGACCAAAGGCTCGAAGGTCGGGAGTGAGTTTGTAGCGAGCCGTGTCGATTTTGAGTTCGGACAAACGGACACCGTCCATCACGAAAGCAGCGGGCTGCTGATAAGCGGCAATCGGATTCGGTTGACCCTCCTTCAGCACCGACAAGTCCAGATCATGGGTAGCGAGCGCTTCGACGGTGCCACGCTGAAACCGGGTAGCGGCGCTGATGGTCAGCCCCGGGTAGGCCGGCCAATCCTTGCAGGCAGACATATCCTCTCCCTCAACGGCTGGCGGCGTGCAATCGGCAAACACCTGCCCCGCCATCAGCCACCCACCCAGCGCCACACACCGGATCAATCCAGACTTCATTGTCACATCCCGCTCCTTGATAACTTTTCAGCCGCGCACTATCCCCTCCTCAATCCTGTGATTCAACCAGTTCAACACCACAAGGCCATCACTTTTGAATCATGCAGAGAGACAAGCGGAGCTGGTTTGTTCTCGTATGACGTTGTAGTGTCGTGTATTACAAACCACTACACCGAGATCGCCATGTCAGTCATGTCTCTGCGTATACCCGACGAAATTGCCAACACCCTCGCCAACCTCGCCAAGGCGACCGGACGCAGCAAGTCTTATCTGGCGGTAGACGCATTACGCGAATATCTCGCGCGGGAAGCCTGGCAGATTGAAGAGCTTCAGCAGGCTGTGAAAGAAGCTGATGCCGGGGATTTCGCGACGTCCGACGAGGTAAGAGCCATCGCTGACAAGTGGAATACCAATGCGCGTTGAGTGGCTACGTACCGCGTTAAAGAATCTCGATGATGAAGCCGCCTACATAGCACTGGAAAACCCGAAGGCAGCTTCGGAGTTTGTTCAGGCCATTTTCGCCAGTGTCGACCACCTCGAACAGTTTCCCGCCTCGGGGCGTGAAGGGAGATTGCCCGGAACTCGTGAGTGGGCGCTTGCAGATCGTCCATATTTGATTCCATATCGGGTCCGTCAGGGCCGGCTGCAGGTTTTACGCATTTTCCACACTCGCCAACTTCCACCCGGCAAGTGGTAGCGGACGATCAAACGCCGCTCCCCAACCGTCCTATCCCCTCCTCAATCCTGTGATTCAACCAGTTCAACGCCTGATCCCCACCCCGGCGCTTGTGCCACGCCAGCACAAACGTGAACGGCGGTATCTCGAACGGCGGCGGCACGACGATCAATTCTCGCTGATCAATCTCCCGCAGCCCCCGCGATGACACCGTCAGAATCAGGTCCGTGCCGCTGATGAACTGCGGCGCGACGTTCCAGTGCGGCAGGCTGATGGCAACGCGGCGGCGTTCGCGCAAAGCGGTCAGCGCCCGTTCGATTTCCGGCGTGCCGCTGCCACGCATCTCCAACAGCACATGCGGGCGCGACAGGTAGGTCGGCAGATCCAGAACGCCATCGGCGGGCAATGTCTGGCGGTCGAGCAGGCAGACATAGCGTTCTTCAAACAGCAGCGTGCTGCGCAGTTCATTGGGCATTTCCGGGAACACGCCGGCGGCGACGTCGATATCGCCGTTGAGCACACCTTCAAGCATGCCTTCGCGGCTGGCATGGCTGATTTGCAAATCAATGCCCGGCGCTTCGCGGCGCAGGGCGCGGATCAGCGAGGGCAGGATGATCGCCGCGCCATAGTCGGACATCGCCACGCGAAAGGTGCGCCGGGCACTGGCCGGATCGAAGGTGTTGGGCGCCAGCAACGATTGCACCTGGGCCAACGCTTCGGCCAGCGGCGCGACCAGTTCCAATGCCCGCGCGGTCGGCGCTAGACTGGAACCGGCGCGCACCAGCAATGGGTCGCCGAGCAAATCACGCAACCTTGCCAGCGCATGGCTGACCGCCGGCTGGCTCAGGTGCAGGCGCTCGGCAGCACGGGTGACATGCTGCTCGCTGAGCAAAGCGTCGAGGATAACCAGCAGATTGAGGTCGATACGGCGCAGATCATTCATTTGATGCATGTTCTGGATGACAAAACGGAATTTAAATCTGCGTGGCGAATAGCCTAGAGTCCAGAAAAATCTGTTGGAGGAAGACCATGAGTACGTTGCAGTGGGCTGGCCTGTTGGCGCTGGCCGCTTTTGCCGGGGCGGTGGTGCCATTCCAGAGCGCGATCAACAGCAATCTGGCGCGCGGATTGGGCCATCCGTTGTGGGCGACGCTGGCCTCGTTGCTGGTGAGCGTGCTGGTGCTGTTGCCGGTGATTGTGGCGCTGCGCTTGCCGTTACCGTCGCTGGCCTTCATCAGCAAGGCGCCGCTGTGGATGTGGGCCGGCGGTGCATTTGGCGTGTGCTTTGTGGCGTTGGCGGTGATGCTCTTGCCCAAGCTTGGCGCTTCGGGATTTGTGGCGTTGGCGTTGGCTGGGCAGGTGATTGCTTCGATGGTACTGGATCACTTTGGGCTGTTCGGGTTGGTCGAGAAACAGCTGACATTGTCGCGGGTGTCTGGCGCGGTGTTGTTGATCGCGGGGGTGGTGTTGATTCAGTTTGGTGGGGTGTTTGAGAGGAATCTGGTGATGGCTGGGTGATGGGAATAGCAGATGGATTTGCGCTGCCTTGAAGTCAGTCATCGCGGGCAAGCCCGCTCCCACAGGGTTCTGCGGCGAATACAGATTTATGTATCGCCGCGCAAACTGTGGGAGCGGGCTTGCCCGCGATGGCGTCGGTGTAGCAGCCAAACTCTTTCAGAATGCAGCCGATCTCAAAACGCGTTGCGGAAAATCTCCTCGATCTGCCGCTGATCCGCCGCACGCGGATTGGTGAAACCGCACGCATCTTTCAAGGCATTGGCGGCAAGAATCGGGATGTCGGTGCATTTGGCGCCGAGATCACGCAGCCCACCGGGAATCTCGACGTCACTGGCCAGGCTGCGGATTGCGGTGATCGCCGCCTGGGCACCTTCCTCTGGGCTGAAGCCACGAATGTCTGCGCCCATGGCGTGTGCGACATCGGTCAGGCGATCGGCACACACCAGCGCGTTGAAGGTCTGCACGTGCGGCAGCAGAACCGCGTTGCACACGCCGTGGGGCAAGTCGTAGAAACCGCCCAACTGGTGCGCCATCGCGTGTACGTAACCCAGCGACGCATTGTTGAACGCCATGCCCGCGAGGAACTGCGCGTAGGCCATGTTCTCCCGCGCAGCAAGATCACTGCCGTCGCGCACGGCCAGACGCAGGTTGTTGCTGATCAGTGTCATGGCCTTTAAGGCGCAGGCGTCGGTGATCGGGTTGGCGGCGGTCGAGACGTAGGCTTCGATGGCGTGGGTCAGCGCATCCATGCCGGTGGCAGCGGTCAGGCTTTTCGGCATGGCGACCATCAGCGCCGGGTCGTTGACCGACAGCAGCGGCGTGACGTTGCGGTCGACGATGGCCATTTTCACGTGGCGCGATTCGTCAGTGATGATGCAGAACCGGGTCATCTCGCTGGCGGTGCCGGCGGTGGTGTTGATGGCGATCAGCGGCAGTTGCGGCTTGCTCGATTGATCGACGCCTTCGTAATCACGGATCTGCCCGCCGTTGGTCGCGCAGAGGGCAATGCCCTTGGCACAGTCGTGTGGCGAACCGCCGCCCAGCGACACCACGAAATCACAGCGACGCTCTTTCAGCAGCCCCAACCCGGCTTCGACGTTGGCAATACTCGGGTTTGGTTTGGTGCCATCGAAGATCACCGAATCGATGTCCTGCATCGCCAGTTTCTCGGCAACCATGGTCGCCACGCCGGCCTTTGCCAGCCCTGCGTCGGTGACGATCAGTGCCTTGCGAAAACCGTAGTTGCGGATCGCGATCATGGCTTCGTCGAGGCATCCGCTGCCCATGATGTTGACCGCCGGAATGAAAAAGGTACTGCTCATCGTGTGTCTCCTGACTGGGACCGAGTCGACTGTCTGATTCGGTGGATACCTACAGGATCGACCGATCAGTCACGGGCGATGTTGATCTGGCTCAATGCCCGCTCGTGATAAAGTCGCCGCCCATCAGCCCCTATGTTTTGAGATGTGCCAAGCAATGAGCGATTTTCTGGATGTCGACGCCACCCTCGAAGACTGGAACACCCTGCGCGCCGCGACCGACTTCAAGGGCTTGCTGGCAGGCAACGGCGCCAGCCGCGCGGTGTGGGACGACTTCGGCTACGACTCGCTGTTCGAAAACGCCCGCACGGTGGAAGAGAAACCGCTGAGTCCATCGGAACTGAGCGTGTTCGATGCGATGCAGACACGCAGTTTCGAGCAGGTCCTCGGCGCACTGAAAACCACCAGCCGGGTGAACAAGGCACTGGCGGTCAGCTCGGCGGCGCCGCGCAATCGCTACTATGCGATCAAGGAAGCGCTGATCAACACCGTGCACGCCGTGCACATTCCGTGGCGCCTGGTGCAGGCCTCGACCCTGACAACGCTCAACGAAGAATTGGCGCGCTATCGTACGGTGTTCACGACCAATTACGACTTGCTCAACTACTGGGCTCTGCAGCACCAAAGCGAGGCTATCGACGACCTGTTCAACGGTGCCAATGCCAGCTTCGACCTGAGCGAAACGGCCACGAGCAAATCGCGTTTGCTGTACCTGCACGGTGGCCTGCACCTGGTGCGCAATCAGGATGGCACCGCGCGCAAACTGACCTCGACCGAAGGCACGCTGCTCGGCAGTTTCGCCATCAACAACACGATCAAGACGCTGGATGACGTGCCGCTGTTCGTCACCGAAGGGCCGAGCGCCGACAAGCTCAAGACCATCCGCAGTTCGGATTACCTGTCATTCTGCTATGAGCAGTTACTGGGGCATGCAGACAATCTGTGCATCTTCGGTCATGCGCTGGGTGAGCAGGACAACCACATAATTCGTGCCTTGCGTCTGGCGAAACCGAAAACCGTGGCGATCTCGATTTATCCGCGCAGTGCAGCGTTCATTCAGCATCAGAAGCGGCATTACGCGAAGGTGTTCGAGGGCACGGCGGTTGAGTTGCGGTTCTTCGATTCGAAGAGCCACCCGCTGGGCAATCCGAAGCTGTCGGTGCCCGTCGAGGTTTGATGCAGGCCTGACTGGCGCTTTCGCGAGCAGGCTCGCTCCCACATTTGGAATGCATTCGACCTGTGGGAGCGAGCCTGCTCGCGAAGCTTTTGGAGGCCTCACTCTTCGGAACTATGCACCACCACCAGCAACTGCGCCTGCACCTCCCCCACTGATCTGATCCGATGCGGTTTCTGCGCATTGAAGTGCAGCGCATCGCCGCGTTCCAGCAGCACTCGCTCGTTCATGAAATCCACCTCCACCTGCCCTTCGTGAACAAACAGAAACTCCTCACCCAGATGCTCCTTGAAGGTCTTGTCGGTGAACTCGCCCGGTGGATAGATGATGAACGGCAGCAGGTTGCGCTCGCTGACCTGATGCGCCAGCACCGCATAACCCGGGCTCTGATCGTTGGCCGCCAGTGACTGACGCTCGTGGCTGCGCACCAGGCTGTAGCTGTCGAGGCTGACGTTGTCTTCGGAGAACAACTCCTCGACTTTCACGTTCAGCGCTTTCGCCAGTTTTAGTGCAGCAGCAATCGACGGGGTGTTCAGCCCGCGCTCGACTTTCGACAGATAACTCTTGGTCATGCCGGATTTTTCGGCCAATGCCTCAAGGGTTACGCCAAGTTTTTTTCTCAACAATTTCAAACGGATAGACATGCGCAGCGGTTATTCCATTGAGGAAGCGACGATTTGTGCTTGCCAATGACACCTTGTGTCATATAGCCTCTTTAGTGTCATTTGCAATCACCCAAAGGACACAGACATGGCCAAGACATTAGCACTACCCAAAGACCAACTGGTCAAGCAAGCGCTGACTCAGATGCAAAAATCTCTGGCGGATAATACGTGGACAGACCGGCAAAAGCTGGCCCTGACCTGCCGGATTCTGTTCGAAAGCGGTCACGACTCCGGCCTCGCCGGGCAGATCACCGCCCGTGGCCCACAACCGGGCACCTATTACACTCAGCAACTGGGCCTGGGTTTCGATGAAATCACGGCGAGCAATCTGCTGCTGGTCAACGAGGATCTGGAAGTGCTCGAAGGTCACGGCATGGCCAACCCGGCCAACCGTTTCCACAGCTGGGTGTACCGCGCCCGCCCGGACGTGAACTGCATCATCCACACCCACCCGACGCACATTGCCGCGCTGTCGATGCTGGAAGTGCCGCTTGAGATTTCGCACATGGACCTGTGCCCGCTGTACGACGACTGCGCATTTCTCGAAGGCTGGCCGGGCGTACCGGTGGGCAACGAGGAAGGCGAGTTGATCGCCGGGGCACTGGGCGACAAGCGCGCAATCCTGCTGTCGCACCACGGTCAGTTGTCGACCGGCACCACGATCGAGGAAGCCTGTGTCATCGCGCAATTGATCGAGCGCGCCGCCAAGCTGCAACTGCTGGCAATGGCCGCCGGCACGATCAAGCCGATCATTCCGGCGCTGGGCCGCGAGGCGCACGACTGGGTGTCGAAACCGAAACGCCACGCCGCCGCTTTCAACTATTACGCTCGGCAGAACCTGCGCCAACACGCCGATTGCCTGAACTGAAACCCTTTTGACGGAGTCATCCCCATGTCCAACATTCACGGCATCATCGGCTACACCATCACCCCGTTCGGCGCCAATGGCGAAGGGCTGGATCTGCCCGCGCTGGGCAAATCGATCGATCGCTTGATCGACAGCGGCGTCCACGCCATCGCCCCGCTGGGCAGCACTGGCGAAGGCGCCTACCTGAGCGACGCCGAGTGGGATCAGGTCGCTGAGTTCAGCATCAAACATGTGGCCAAACGCGTGCCGACCATCGTCAGCGTGTCTGACCTGACCACCGCCAAAGCCGTGCGTCGCGCGCGTTTTGCCGAAGCCCACGGCGCCGACGTGGTGATGGTTTTGCCGGCGTCTTACTGGAAACTCACCGAGGCGGAAATCCTCGCCCACTACCGCGCCATCGGCGACAGCATCGGCGTGCCGATCATGCTCTATAACAACCCGGCCACCAGCGGCACCGACATGTCGGTCGAGTTAATTCTGCGCATCGTCAACGCGGTGGAAAACGTCACCATGGTCAAAGAGAGCACCGGCGATATCCAGCGCATGCACAAGCTGCAATTGCTTGGCGAAGGTCAGGTGCCGTTTTACAACGGCTGCAACCCGCTGGCACTGGAAGCGTTCGCCGCCGGGGCAAAAGGCTGGTGCACGGCGGCGCCGAACCTGATCCCGCAACTGAACCTGGATCTGTACGCGGCGTCGCTGGCGGGGGATCTGGCCAAGGCGCGCGAACTGTTCTATCGCCAGTTGCCGCTGCTGGATTTCATCCTCAAGGGTGGTTTGCCGGCGACGATCAAGGCCGGGTTGCGTGACACCGGGCTGGAGGTGGGCGACCCGCGCTTGCCGGTGTTTCCATTGAGCGAAACCGGGCGGGGTCAGTTGCAGGCAATCCTCAAAACCCTGCGCTGATCCTGCTGGCATACTGCAAACCAATGTGGGAGCGAGCCTGCTCGCGAAGACGGCATACCAGTCAATGAGGATGTTGATTGATAGACCGCTTTCGCGAGCAGGCTCGCTCCCACAGGGGATTTGTAAGGGATTTGAAAATTGGTTACAGGACCGGCAGGGTCTTGTCCTTGATGGATTTTGTCGGGCCGTTGGCCTTCACACTGGCAATGCCTTTATCGCAAGCAGCCTCCGAGGAATACGACTCGCTGCTGCCGATGATCTGGTGATTGGCCGCCTTCAGATTGAAGTACGGATGGCCGTCCTTCGTCGACTTCCTCTCGTAACGTTCATCCAGCGGACTGTTGGCCTGCACCGAGGCAATGCCGTCCTCTGCTCCCTTGCGGGAGGTGTACTGCTCGCTGGTCAGAATCGTTTCGGCATTGGCCGCTTTCAGCACGAACCTGAACTGGCCGTTGCTGCTTTTACTCAACTCGTACCATCCGGACATGTTGCTGCTCCTGTCGATTGAACCCTCGAAAGTAAAGACGGTTTCGACGGTTTGGCCACCGCTGGATGAGCGCTGTAATCGCCAACATGACAAATGACAATAATTCTCGATATCATCCGCGACTTTCTGCGCCCCCGCTTCGTCGAGAAGGAAGTCCATGCCCCGCCTCACGCCCGATCCTCTGTCGGCTGATTCATTTCGCCGGTTTTACGGGGACATCCTGCATTACCTGCGCAAACGCACGGAAAATCCCAGCGACGCGGCGGACATGACCCAGGACGTGTTCACCCAATGGCTCGACTATCGCGACCGGGCCAAGGTCGAGCAGCCGCGCGCCTTCCTGTTCCAGATGGCGCGCAATCTGCTGCGTGATCACTGGCGACGGCAGAAAGTACGGCACATCGTCCAGCCCAATCACGACAGCGATGTCGAACCGGCCACCGATGAGCAACACGATCCGATGGCAGCGGCGCAGCGCCAGCAACGGCTGGAGCATCTCAAGGAAGTATTGGCAGAACTCTCGCCACGTCGGCGCGAGGCCCTTATGCTGCACCGCTTTGAAGGCTTGAGTCAGGCGCAGATTGCCGAGCGCATGGGGATTTCGCTGAGCATGGTGGAGAAACACATCGCCTTCGCGCTGATGCATTGCAAGCAACGCCTGGACCAGGACAACGGCACGGAGCAGCCAGAATGAAGCGCCCTTACGAATTCGACAGCGACCTTGCGGACGACAGCATCGACGGTCAGGCCGCCGCGTGGTTTACCCGCAATCGCCAGCAACAGGGCCGCGCTGTCCGTCAGGCATTTGAACAATGGCTGCGCGAGCCGGAACATGCCAAGGCGTATCGGGCATTCGAAGAGCTGTGGGCAGACCTGAGCGAATTGCAGCAACTGAATCGGCCGACGCCGCTCAAGCTGCAAAAACCCAAACGCCTCTGGCAACCTGCACTGGCCATTGCAGCGGCTTTGGTCGGCGCCGTGCTCGCCACGCAGTTGGGCACTTCCTACGAGATTTTCCAGCAGCAGATCGCCGCGCAATCCAAAGGCACGCGCACCGTCGAATTGCCAGATGGCAGCACGCTGTCGGTGAACGCCAACACGCAACTGCGTGTCGATTTCGACAGTCATCAACGGCAGATTTTTTTGCAGCGCGGCCAGTTCTATGTCGACGTCGCCCCGGACAAGGAACGGCCAATGTGGGTGCAAACCGGCGACGCTACCGTGCGGGTGGTCGGCACCGGTTTTGATGTCCGACGCACCGACAAACAACTGGTGGTCAGTGTCGCCCACGGCCAGGTTGATTTCGCACCGGACGCTCGTACGTCACTGCTGCTCGGCGCGCGACAACAAGCCGCCGTCGATCTGGAAAGCGGCAGCGTGCAGCAGCAAACGTTGGCCGTCAGCCAGGTCGCCGATTGGCGCACCGGCCATCTGTCGTTTCGCAACCGCGAACTGGCCAGTCTGGTTGATGAGTTGAATCTGTATCGCGCCAAACCGGTGCTGCTGGCCAATGCGAAACTGGGACAGATCAAAGTCTCCGGCAACCTCGACGTCGAGGATCCGGACGCACTGATCAACGCCCTGCCCGCGCTGATTCCGGTGAAAACCGTGGCCCTCGCCGACGGCCGCATCCGTCTCGAAAATCGCTGACAACACCTCATATGAGAATATTTTGCATTCGCATGTGAGGTTTTTTTTGCCTGCCGCGTCTTCCTCCGGTCTGCGTTGCTGACGCAGGCCTTTTTGGCCTTTTGCCGCTTTGGGGGATTCCATGTTTCGCGTGTTTTCGCCGTACCCGCTCACCTGCCTTCGACCGACCCTGCTAGCCGCCTGCCTGGCCTTCAGCGTGCAAGCCCACGCCGAATCGATCAGCCTGCATTTGCCGGCGCAATCGATGGCGACGTCGCTGAGCCAGATCGCCCAGCAGGCGAAGATTCAGCTGCTGTTCGACGAGGCGCAATTGCGCAATCTCAAGGCTCCGGCCATCGACGGCGAATTCAGTGCGGAAGCGGCGATCCGCCAATTGCTCGACAACAGCCAGTTCGGACTGATCAAGGTCAACCAGACGTACGTGGTGCGTCCGGTGGAGTCGGTCACCAGCAGCAGCGACAGCATTCAACTCGATGCGCTCAGCGTGATCGGCACCGGCACCGAAGTCGACTCCAGCACCGTCGGCCGCTCGACGCTGACCCAGGCCGACATTGATCGCCACCAGCCGAACAACATTCCCGAGCTGTTGAAGACACTGCCCGGCGTGAGCATGAGCGGCTCGATGAAACCCGGCGGCCAGAAGATCAACGTCTGGGGCCTGGGCGAGGCCGAAGACGTACCGATGACACTCGACGGCGCGACCAAAAGCGGCTTCGAGCGCTATCAGCAAGGGACCATTTTTATCGAGCCGGAGCTGATCAAAAGCATCGAGGTGGAAAAAGGTCCGCACTCGCTGTTCACCGGCAACGGCGGCTTCGGTGCCACCGTGCACATGGAAACCAAAGATGCCCCGGACTTGCTGCAAGAAGGCCGCGATACCGGCGCGATGGTCAAATATGGCTACGCCAGCAACGACCATCAACAGACTTACACGGGTGCCGTGTTCGGGCGCACCGACGACGGTCGTGCCGACGCGCTGGTGTACCTGACCAAGCGCGATGGCGATGACATGAAGCTCGCCGACAACCTGCCCGACCCTGGCCACAACTATCCGCTCAACCCCAAGCGCCTGCCCAACAGCGCCCAGGATGTCGACGGTCAACTGGTCAAGGTCAATCTGCACCTGACCGACGAGCACAGCGCCGGTCTGTCGTACTCGCACTCGGAAAGTCAGCGCTGGACACCTTTTTCCTCCGCCTCTTACCCGAGCCCGCCGAGCGCGTTCAACATCAAGAAATACGGCTACGAAGGCGCGTTGAAACGGTTTCTGGCCAACCGCGAAACCCTCGACACCACCTGGTCCGGTTTCTATCAATACCAGCCGCTGGACAACCGCTTGATCGACATGAAGTTTAGCTACTCGCAATCCGACACTGACCAGACCGACGAGCGCGACGCCAGCGCGTTTTTCCAGCCGGCCTCGGGCGGTCGCAAAATGGACACGGCTTACAAGGATCGCGTCGTCGAGTTGCGCAACATCAGCCTGTTCGAAACCGGCGCCCTGGCTCACGCCGTGACCACTGGCGCGCAAATCCGCAAACACAGCCGCGACACGGACATGTGGATGCCGGGCGCCGCCTACGATGTGCCGAAGTACAACTTTGGCCACTTCCAACCGTATTTCATGCCCACGGGCAAGGTCGACACCAACAGTTTTTATCTGCAAGACGCGATCACCCTGGGCGATTTCACCCTGACGCCGTCGGTGCGTTACGACCACGTACGCAACCGTGGCGAAGCCAACGACGCGCCGTATTACAGCAGCCCGAATCCAGCCATCGGCCACGATTACAGCGACCGCACCTACACCGGTTGGTCGCCGCGTTTGTCGGCATTCTGGAAGGTGACACCGGACACGGCGTTCTTTGTCGACTACAGCAAAACCTGGCGCGCTCCGGTGATCGACGAGCAGTACGAAGTCCAGGGCCTCGGCAACCGCACGGCAACCAGCGTCGACCTCGACCCGGAACGCATCACGGGCTGGCGCGCCGGTAACATCAGCCACTTCTCCAACGTGTTCACCGACAACGACAACGTGCAGATTCGCACCACGCTGTATCGCAACAAGATCGACGACGAGATCTTCAGGGCCACCGGGGTCGGCTGCCAGAATCAGGCGATCAAGGGCGGTACGATCGACTCGGATTGCAAAGGCTCTGGCCCGATGAGCAACTACCGCAACATCGGCAGCCTGACCATCAAGGGCTTCGAAGTCGAAAGTTTCTACGACTCGACCTACCTGTTTGGCTCGCTGTCCTACTCGTGGATGACCGGCAAGCACGAAGGTGCTTACACCAATCCATGGGGCCCGGACGTCTGGGCACGCGACATTCAGCCGGCCAAGTGGGTGGCGGTCATGGGCGTGAAGATTCCGAGTTGGGATGCGCAAGTGGGCTGGCAAGGTGAGTTCGTGCGCCAGACCGATCGTCTGCCGAGCGATCGCTACAGCGGAGGCAAGAACACCTTGGGTGACGTGTACTACGACCAATATGCCAACGACCGCTACAACGTGCAGGGCCTGTTCGCCAACTGGAAACCGCAGCAGCCGTACCTCAAGGGCACCGAGGTCAACCTGACCATCGACAACCTGTTCAACGAAAGCTACCGCCCGGAATTGAGTGGCGACCTGGCGTATAGCCAGGGGCGCAATGCCAAGGTGAGTGTGACGCGGTTTTTCTGATCAGGATATGTGTTGCCTGATCCGGCCCTTTCGCGAGCAGGCTCGCTCCCACTTTCGACCGATTTCTCCAAGTGGAATACGGTCAACTGTGGGAGCGAGCCTGCTCGCGAATGAGGCCACGCAGTCTCGACTATTTCACCGCAGCCCGCACTACTGATAACTCCGGCGCACTTACCCGCCGCTGACTCAGATACCGCGTACAACTCACCCGCAGGAACGAGGCAAAATTCACCACTTCCCCGCGATAGTCCATCACCTCTTCATACAGCTTGGCGATCAACTGGTTGGTGGTCATGCCGTCAACCTCGGCGATCTCGCTGAGGATGTCCCAGAACTGATTTTCCAGACGCAACGTCGTCACCACGCCGCAGATGCGCAGCGAGCGCGAGCGTGACTCGTAGAGAATCGGGTCAGCCTTGACGTAGAGTTCGCACATCGGCGATTCCTCTTTACAGGGTGATTCGGGTGCCGAGCAAGCCAAGGAAACCGGCCAGCCAGTTCGGATGCGCCGGCCATGCCGGGGCTGTGGCCAGATTGCCTTGAACGTGGCCATCCGTCACTGGAATGTCGATGTACGTACCGCCCGCCAGTCGCACCTCAGGCGCGCAAGCCGGATAGGCGCTGCATTCGCGACCTTCGAGTACGCCCGCCGCTGCCAGCAATTGCGCACCGTGGCAGACCGCAGCAATCGGTTTGCCAGCCTTGTCGAAGGCGCGCACAAGGTCGAGGACTTTTTCGTTGAGGCGCAAGTATTCCGGCGCACGACCGCCGGGGATCAGCAGAGCGTCGTAATCGGCCTCGCTGACTTTGGCGAAATCGAAGTTGAGGGCGAACAGGTGTCCGGGTTTTTCGCTGTAGGTCTGATCGCCTTCGAAGTCATGGATCGCGGTGCGCACGGTCTTGCCGGCCGCTTTGTCCGGGCATACCGCGTGGACGGTGTGCCCGACCATTTGCAGGGACTGGAACGGCACCATCACTTCGTAATCTTCGACGTAATCGCCGACCAGCATCAGGATCTTTTTCGCGGCCATGGGGATGACTCCTCTGGAGAATGCTTGGGAGTATTCAAGGTAGACCTTATCCGCAGGGCGAGGTAATAACTGACTACTACACACTCTCTGTGGTGAGGGGATTTATCCCCGTTGGGCTGCGAAGCGGCCCCATGCGGTCTGTCATTGAAACCCTACATTCAGGATTTACGACTGCTGCGCAGCCGATCGGGGATGAATCCCCTCGCCACAAGGGATTACTCCAACTGTACGGATAAGTCTGTGCCTAGCTGTAACAGCCCGAACACTGCGGTTTATGGCTTGATGAAGGTCATTCCCTGCCACCTTCAATTCTGGTCCCACTCATGTCCTCGCGCGAAAACACCGGCATGGCCCTCGGCCTGCTCGGGGTTGTGATCTTCAGCCTCACCCTGCCCTTTACCCGCATCGTGGTGCAGGAACTGCATCCGCTGCTCAACGGCCTCGGCCGCGCGTTGTTCGCGGCGATTCCGGCGGCGTTGATGTTGTTGTGGCGCCGCGAGAAGTGGCCGACCTGGAAGCAGGTCAAAGGCCTGAGCCTGGTGATCGCCGGGGTGATTCTCGGTTTCCCGGTATTGTCGGCGTGGGCCATGCAGACGTTGCCGGCGTCCCACGGAGCGCTGGTCAACGGCTTGCAACCCCTGTGCGTGGCGCTGTATGCCGCGTGGCTGTCTCACGAACGTCCGTCAAAAGCCTTTTGGGCCTGCGCCGCACTGGGCAGCGCGTTGGTGCTCGGTTATGCGTTGTATACCGGTGCCGGCAGCATTCAGGCCGG
Organism: Pseudomonas sp. NPDC087598; assembly: GCF_044743525.1. NCBI lineage: Bacteria > Pseudomonadati > Pseudomonadota > Gammaproteobacteria > Pseudomonadales > Pseudomonadaceae > Pseudomonas > Pseudomonas sp. NPDC087598. The sequence continues at coordinate 86,508 of NZ_JBIUWQ010000008.1, forward strand.
GGATTTGCTGATGCTTGGCGCAATTGCCGTGGGTGGATTGGGCTACGCCGAAGGTGGCCGTTTGGCCAAGGAAATGGGCGGCTGGCAGGTGATCTGCTGGGCGCTGGTACTGTCGACGCCGCTGTTGATCGGCCCGGTTTTTTACCTGGCGTTGCAGCATCAAGGGGCGGTGTCAGCGAAAACCTGGTGGGCGTTTGGCTATGTGGCGCTGTTCTCACAGTTTCTGGGATTCTTCGCCTGGTACGCCGGGCTGGCCATGGGTGGCATTGCTCGGGTCAGTCAGATCCAGTTGCTGCAGATCTTCTTCACCATCGCCTTTTCGGCGTTGTTCTTCGGCGAACATGTCGAGCCGATCACCTGGGTGTTTGCCTGCGGCGTGATCGCGACCGTCATGCTCGGTCGCAAGACCACCATCAAACCCCATGTGGGAGCGAGCCTGCTCGCGAAGGGGCCGTAACAGACAGAATCATCGTTGACTGTCAGTCCGCTTTCGCGAGCAGGTCGAGTCGTCGCACCGTCGCTCCCACAGTGTCTGAGTCAGGCCAGGTAGCCGTCAGCACGCAGCAGGGTTTCCAGGCAGTGTTCGCTGATGTTGTAGAACGCCTTCAATTCCTCAATCTTCACCAACAGCTGAGCCGGGTCTACCGGTTCGGCACGTTTCACCGCGAGGATCATCTTGTTCTTGTTGGTGTGTTCCAGCGAGATGAACTCGAACACTTTGGTCTCGTAACCACAGGCTTCGAGAAACAATGCACGCAAACTGTCGGTGACCATTTCTGCCTGCTGACCAAGATGCAACCCATATTGCAGCATCGGCTTGAGCAGCGCCGGGCTCTGGATCTGCAGGCGGATCTGCTTGTGGCAGCACGGCGAGCACATGATGATCGACGCGCCCGAACGGATGCCGGTGTGGATCGCGTAGTCAGTGGCGATGTCGCAGGCATGCAGGGCGATCATTACGTCCAGCTCGCTCGGCGCCACACTGCGTACATCGCCGCACTTGAACACCAGGCCCGGATGATCGAGCTTCGCCGCTGCGGCGTTGCACAGGTTGACCATTTCTTCGCGCAGCTCAACGCCAGTGACTTCGCCCTCGGCCTTCAAGGTGTTGCGCAGGTAATCGTGAATCGCGAACGTCAGGTAGCCCTTGCCCGAACCGAAATCCGCCACCCGCACCGGTTTATCCAGCGCCAGCGGTGACGAGGTCAGGGCATGGCTGAACACTTCAATGAACTTGTTGATCTGCTTCCACTTGCGCGACATGGCCGGGATCAGTTCGTGTTGCGCATTGGTCACGCCCAGATCCTTGAGGAACGGGCGGCTCAACTCGAGAAAGCGGTTTTTCTCGCGGTTGTGCTCGGCGGAGGGTGCTTCGCGCAATTGCTGAGGTTTGCTCTTGAACAGCGAAGGTTTGCCCTTTTTGCTGTATTCCAGCTGCGCTTCGTCCGTCAGCGCCAGCAAGTGCGCATTCTTGAACGAGGCCGGCAGCAGCGCGGCAATCGTCGCCACGCCTTCGCTCAGCGGCAGATTCTTGGTGATGTCGCGGGTCTTGTAGCGATAGACGAACGACAGATTCGCCTGCGCCTTGACCGTCACCGGTTTGATGATGACCCGCTGCAGGTCCGCCTCTTCACCGACGTACTTGGCCAGCACCAGTTTGATGAAGCCGTTCTGTTCGAGGCTGGTTTGCAGCAACTCGATGAACTGGGCGTGGTAATCGGGCGCCGATTTGGCGGATGGGGCGATGACGGACATGGAAAAGCGGCCTCGGGCGGGGCGAATCGGGAATGGCCGGTATTTTAGGGGGGATGGGGGTTGGGGACACGCTCTTATTTGCCGAACGGCGTAAATCCTGTGGCGAGGGGATTTATCCCCGTTCGGCTGCGCAGCAGTCGCTAAACCTGAATACTGGGTTTCACTGATACACCGCATGGGGCTGCTGCGCAGCCCAACGGGGATAAATCCCCTCGCCACAGGGAACTGCTGTGCCTGGGAAGATCAGGCCAGCACGATCAACCGATTCGGCAATTCATTCCTCACCTGCGTCACCGGCACATGCACTTTCAGCAACTCGCCGCACGCCTCGATGCAAGTAACAAACCCTTCCAGCGTACGCCCTTGCCTGACTTGCTCGGTAAACGCCGCAACAATCGCATCCCAGCTTTTGTTGTCCAGCCGTTTGGAAATGCCCTCGTCCACCAGAATCTCCACGTACCTTTCCGCCTCGCAGACAAAAATCAGCATTCCTGTGCTGCCCACCGTGTGATGCAGGTTCTGTTCGAGAAACTGTCGCCGCGCCAGGTTCGAGGCGCGCCAGTGCCGGACACGGCGCGGCACCAGATGCGTGGTGATTTTCGGCAGACGAAACAGCAGGCACAGCACAATGAACAACCCCCACTGCACCAATAGCAAGCTGCGCAAGGTCAGCCACCCGGTCAAGTAATGCACGAAGCCCGGCACCACCAACGCCAGCAAACTGGCCCATAGCAGCGGAATGTACGCGTAGTCGTCAGCACGCGCCGCGAGCACCGTCACCAGTTCGGCGTCGGTGTCACGCTCAACCCGGGCGATGGCCTCGGCAACTTTGCGTTGTTCGTGTTCAGTCAGTAATGCCATGTCGAAAAGTGCCTGATCATTATTGTTATGTGCTCACCAGCCGCCGGACGAACCACCGCCGCCGAAACTGCCCCCGCCGCCGCTGAAGCCCCCGCCTCCACCGCCGCCGCCAAATCCGCCACCACCGCCGAAACCGCCCCCGCCACCGGAGCCGCCACGGCCGGCGGGAAGGATACCGAGCATCTGGCAGACAAACACCGTCAGGATGAACAACATCACCAAAAACACGAACAGCGCCGGATGACGCGAGATGAAATCGCTTTCGGGATCACCGCTGGATTCGTACACCGTCGACGGTTCATCCAGCGGATTGCCACCGAGCACCACCAGCATCGCCGCGACGCCATCGCTGATGCCCTTGCTGAAATTGCCGCTCTTGAAGGCGGGCGTGATGACTTGATGGATGATCACTGAAGTCTGCGCATCGGTCAGCCGATCCTCAAGACCGTAACCGACCTCGATACGCAGTTTGCGCTCGTCACGGGCGACGATCAGCAATGCGCCGTTGTTCTTGTCCTTCTGGCCAATGCCCCAGTGACGCCCCAGTTGAACGCCGAAATCCTCAATGGTCGTGCCTTGCAGATCCGGCAGCGTGACCACCACCAACTGCTCGCCGGTCGCTTGCTCGTGAGCCTGCAACTGCTGGCTCAACTGCACGCGCACCGATGGCTCGAGCATTTGCGCTTCGTCCACCACGCGCCCGCTCAGCGCCGGGAACGTCAACTCGGCCCGGGCGCTGACGGCGAACAGCCACAGCATCAACACCAGGCCCATTTTCAATACACGCATGGGCAACCCCGTATCAGAATTTCACTTCCGGGGCCTTTTCTGCACCGGGCGTGGTGGCTTCGAAGGTTTCACGGATCGGCAGGTCGCTGTACATCACGCTGTGCCAGAGGCGACCGGGGAAGGTGCGAATCTCGGTGTTGTATTTCTGCACCGCCAGGATGAAATCACGGCGCGCCACAGCGATGCGGTTTTCCGTGCCTTCGAGTTGCGATTGCAGCGCGAGGAAGTTCTGATTGGCCTTGAGGTCCGGGTAGCGCTCGGACACCACCATCAGACGGCTGAGCGCGCCGGTCAGTTGATCCTGCGCCTGCTGGAACTGCTTGAGTTTTTCCGGATTGTCGAGGGTGCTGGCATCGACCTGGATCGAAGTCGCCTTGGCCCGTGCTTCAATCACCGCGGTCAAGGTTTCCTCTTCATGTTTGGCGTAGCCTTTCACCGTTTCCACCAGATTGGGGATCAGATCGGCCCGGCGCTGGTACTGGTTCTGCACCTGCCCCCACGCCGCTTTGGCCTGCTCGTCGAGGGTCGGGATGTTGTTGATGCCGCACGCCGTCAGCAGCGTGGCCATCAGCAGCAGCGTGGCGACCTGCAAGCGCGAGCGATAGGTTGGACTGACATTCATCGCAGTGATGCTCCTTGGCACATTTCATTATAAAAACCGGGCGCGAAACATTCTCGGTCGGCTCTTGGGGCATAATCGGCCGCGCCACTGGATTGCGACGGGCCAATGGGCTAAAAAGTGCCCTGCGCGTTCACGCTGCCGAGTGTCGGCTGTCGTTTTTGGCTCTGTTCTTTCGAGCCTGCACCCGAACAACAATAGTCGCTCCCTAACTTTTGGCTGGCCGGCATTGCATTTGCCGCTTGGGCCCTTGAGAAAAATATTCATGAAGAAGCTGTGTTTGCTGGGTCTGTTCGTCAGCCTGGCCAGTCATCAAGTATTGGCCGCCACGACCCCGGTACCCCTGGAAAACAAGGACGCCTTCATCAGCAACCTGATGAAGCAAATGACCCTCGACGAGAAAATCGGCCAGTTGCGCCTGATCAGCATCGGCCCGGAAATGCCCCGCGAGCTGATCCGCAAGGAGATCGCCGCCGGCAATATCGGCGGCACGTTCAACTCGATCACCCGCCCGGAAAACCGTCCGATGCAGGATGCGGCGATGCGCAGCCGCCTGAAGATTCCGATGTTTTTTGCGTACGACGTGATCCACGGTCACCGTACGATTTTCCCGATTCCACTGGCCCTGGCTTCAAGCTGGGACATGGACGCCATCGGCCAGTCCGGGCGCATTGCTGCCAAAGAAGCCGCCGCCGACAGCCTCGACATCACCTTCGCGCCGATGGTCGACATCTCCCGCGACCCGCGCTGGGGCCGCAGCTCCGAAGGTTTCGGTGAAGACACCTACCTGACCTCGCGCATCGCCAAAGTCATGGTCAAGGCCTATCAGGGCGAGACCCCGAGCGCCGCCGACAGCATCATGGCCAGCGTCAAACACTTCGCCTTGTATGGCGCGGTCGAGGGCGGACGCGACTACAACACCGTCGACATGAGCCCGGTGAAGATGTACCAGGATTACCTGCCACCGTACCGCGCCGCGATTGATGCGGGTGCCGGCGGTGTGATGGTCGCGTTGAACTCCATTAACGGGATTCCGGCCACCGCCAACACCTGGCTGATGAACGACCTGTTGCGCAAGGACTGGGGCTTCAAGGGCCTGGCGGTCAGCGACCACGGGGCGATCTTCGAGCTGATCAAGCACGGCGTCGCCCGCGACGGTCGTGAAGCGGCGAAGCTGGCGATCAAGGCCGGCATCGACATGAGCATGAACGACACCCTGTACGGCAAAGAGCTGCCGGGGCTGCTCAAATCCGGCGAGATCGAACAGAAAGACGTCGACAACGCTGTGCGCGAAGTCCTCGCGGCCAAGTACGACATGGGCCTGTTCAAAGACCCGTACCTGCGCATCGGCAAGGCTGAAGATGATCCGGCCGACACTTACGCCGAGAGCCGTCTGCACCGCGCCGAGGCCCGTGAAGTGGCGCGTCGCAGCCTGGTCCTGCTGAAGAACCAGAACGAAACCCTGCCACTGAAGAAAGACGCGAAAGTCGCGCTGGTCGGCCCGTTGGCCAAGGCACCGATCGACATGATGGGCAGTTGGGCCGCAGCGGGTAAACCGGCGCAGTCGGTCACCCTGTTCGATGGCATGAGTTCGGTGATCGGCGACAAGGCGAACCTGATCTACGCCCGTGGCGCCAACATCACCAGCGACAAGAAAGTCCTCGATTACCTGAACTTCCTCAACTTCGATGCGCCGGAAGTGGTTGATGATCCGCGCCCGGCCAACGTGCTGATCGACGAAGCGGTGAAAGCCGCCAAGGACGCTGACGTGATCGTCGCGGCAGTGGGCGAGTCCCGTGGCATGTCCCACGAATCCTCCAGCCGTACCGACCTGAACATCCCGGAAAACCAGCGCGAGCTGATCCGTGCCCTGAAAGCCACCGGCAAACCACTGGTGCTGGTGCTGATGAACGGCCGCCCGCTGACGATTCTCGAAGAGAACCAGTCGGCTGACGCGATTCTGGAAACCTGGTTCAGCGGCACCGAGGGCGGCAACGCCATTGCCGACGTGCTGTTCGGCGACTACAACCCGTCGGGCAAACTGCCGGTGACCTTCCCGCGTTCCGTGGGCCAGATACCGACTTACTACAACCACCTGAGCATTGGCCGGCCGTTCACGCCGGGCAAACCGGGCAACTACACCTCGCAGTATTTCGATGACACTACCGGCCCGCTGTTCCCGTTCGGTTATGGCCTGAGCTACACCCAATTCGCCCTGAGCGACATGGCGCTGTCATCGACCACGCTGAACACCACCGGCAAGCTCGACGCCAGCGTCACGCTGAAAAACACTGGCAAGCGTGACGGCGAAACCGTGGTGCAGCTGTACATTCAGGACGTCACCGGTTCGATGATCCGCCCGGTGAAAGAACTGAAAAATTTCCAGAAAATCATGCTCAAGGCTGGCGAACAGAAAGTCGTGCACTTCACCATCACCGAGGATGACCTGAAGTTCTACAACGCCCAGCTCAAGTACGCGGCCGAGCCTGGCAAGTTCAACGTGCAGATCGGCCTGGACTCCCAGGACGTGACGCAGCAGAGCTTCGAGTTGCTGTAACTGCGAACACACCGCAAAACACCTGTGGGAGCGAGCCTGCTCGCGAAAGCGGTCATTCAGATAAACAATTGCTGACTGACACACCGCCTTCGCGAGCAGGCTCGCTCCCACATTGGATTCAGGGTGTATTCAAAATCGGTCTTTATCCGCGGCGGTCGAGGATATTGACCACCACCCGATCCACCCAGCCCCAGATCCTCTGTTTCACCCGCCGCCACAACGGCCGGCGCTGCCACTCTTCCAGACTCACCAACTGGCTCAAGCCAAAATCCTTCTCGAAACTCGCCTGCACCGCTGCCGTCAGAGACGGGTCCAGCGCCTCAAGATTCGCCTCCAGATTGAAGCGCAGATTCCAGTGATCGAAGTTGCACGAACCAATGCTCACCCAATCGTCCACCAGGACCATTTTCAGGTGCAGAAAGCACGGCTGGTATTCGAAGATCTGCACGCCCGCCTTGAGCAGGCGCGGGTAATAACGATGGCCGGCGTAACGCACGGACGGGTGATCGGTGCGTGGCCCGGTCAGCAGCAGGCGCACATCGACCCCGCGCGCGGCTGCCTTGCGCAATGAGCGACGGATTTTCCAGGTCGGCAGAAAGTACGGCGTGGCCATCCAGATGCGCTGCTGGCCGCTGTTCAATGCACGGAATAGCGATTGCAGAATATCGCGGTGCTGGCGCGCATCGGCATAAGCCACACGGCCCATGCCTTCGCCCTTGTCCGGCACGCGCGGCAAACGCGGCAGGCCGAAATGCGCAGCCGGGCGCCAGGCGCGACGATAGCGGTTGGCGATCCATTGGCGATCAAAGAGCAACTGCCAGTCGAGTACCAACGGGCCAGCGATTTCCACCATCACTTCGTGCCACTCGCTGGTGTCCTCGCCCGGCGTCCAGAACTCGTCGGTGACACCCGTGCCGCCGACCACCGCCAGACGCTGATCGACCAGCAGCAGCTTGCGGTGATCGCGATAAAAGTTGCCGACCCAGCGCCGCCAGTTCAGGCGATTGTAGAAGCGCAGTTCGACCCCGGCGCCGGTCAGGCGCCGACGCAGCGTGAGGGTAAACGCCAGGCTGCCGTAATCATCAAACAGGCAGCGCACGCGCACGCCGCGTTCGGCCGCCAGCACTAGTGCCTGGACGATGGTTTCGGCGCAGGCGCCGGCCTCGACCAGGTACAGCTCCAGTTCGATTTGCTCGCGGGCGGCGGCAATCTGCTCGAGCATGCGTGGAAAAAATTGCGGGCCGTCGATCAACAACTCGAACCGGTTGCCGTCACGCCACGGAAACACCGCGCCGCGCATGTCAGCGCGCCGTGAAGATCAGCACCGCACCCACCGGCACCGACAGACTGATGGCCGACAAGTCGGCCAGTTTGCGCAGGCTTTCCAGCCCCGGGGCGAGGTCGAAATCTTCGGCGTTGATCACCAGCGGCTCCAGCGTCACCACTTGAAAGCGTCGGTCATCCAGACGCGTCGCCAGCAGCTCGGCCGGATACTCGTGTTGCTTGCCGTGCAGGTTGACGGTCAGCGGCAAGCGCAATTCCAGCTGCGCGCCGGGGGCCAGATCGTTGATCGGGCGCAGGTCGATTTGCGTGGTGATGGTGGCTTCAGGGAATTGCTCGATCTGGAACAGCTCCTTGCGCATGCGCTCGTCACGCAGCGGGATGCCGCTGTTGATCGAATCCAGTTCGACTTCGACTTCGGCGCGACCGCTGGGGTCGACCTTGCCGTGCAGCACCAGAAAGCGCTGCACTTCGGAAATGTGGGCATTTTTCGTGCTGACGAACGACAGCCGCGACGACTCGCCGTCCAGATACCAGTTGGCCTGCGCCGGCAGCGCAGCGGCGGCCAGCAACAGACTGGACAGGGTTTTGAAGAGGGAGCGGTTGAACATTGAACACTCGTGGGGCCGATAAACCTGCACGAACCTTAACCGGACGTGGCGTTTATGCAAACCTGATCGCCGCAAAACGCCCTATCGATGAAATCTGTGTGGGAGCTGGCTTGCCAGCGATTGCGCCGGCACAGACGATACTTTTGTAACTGACACTCCGCCATCGCTGGCAAGCCAGCTCCCACAGGGGTCTCTATTTCCAGGGGGGTGGGTGTGGTCAGGGATTGAGGCGGCAGCCTTGGTGTTCGTTCAGCCATTGCGCGCTGTTGCGGCGGCCCATGCCGCTGACGGTGATGGTTTTGCTGGCGCTGTCATCGCTGAAGCTGCTGGTCGGCAACCACTGTTTCACATAGCCACGGCAATACTCCGCGTCGTTGTTCATCACATACCGGCACGAACAATATTCCTTGGCGGTGTAGGCGCTGATGATGTCCGGGAAGGCCCACAGATTTTCCCGCTCGTACCCGATCCAGCCGAGCAGCATGACAAGCAACACCAGCAAGAAGCGCTTCATGGCTGCACCGCCTTCAACACACGCTTGAGCAATTCGTTGTGGCGGTAGCTGCCGTCGCGATCATCGCCGTAGCGCACGATCACCAGTTTCTCGCTGGGAATCACATACAGCGCCTGCCCCCAATGGCCAAGCGCGGCGAAAGTATCGGGCGGGGCGTCGGGCCAAGGTGAAGATGCGCCATCCGCCGGGCGATTGAGCCACCACTGGCCGCCGGGGACCGCTTCGTCCTGATGGGCCTTGTAACCGGCGAAAGGTTTCAGGTTGAAGGCCAGCCAATCCTTGGGCAGCAATTGCCGATCCTGCCAGCGCCCGTCACGGGCCATCAACAGACCGACCCGCGCCAGATCCCGGGCCGTGAGATAGGCATAGGAAGACGCGACAAACGTGCCGCTGGCATCGGTTTCCCACACGGCGTGGCGAATGCCCAGCGGCTCGAACAGTGCAGTCCACGGATAGTCGGGATAACGCTGCGGGCCGACGATGGTTTTCAACGCGGCCGCGAGCAGATCGCTGTCGCCACTGGAATAACGGAACGCCTGCCCCGGCGCGGCGTAACTGTCGTGATCGGCGGTGAACGCGGCCATGTCGCGGTGGCCACGGGTATACAGCATCGCCACCACCGAAGATTTCAGCGGGGCGTATTCATAGTCTTCCTGCCAGTCGATACCCGAGGCCCAGTGCAGCAGGTCAGCCATTCTGATCGCCGGGTGTTGTTGCAGGGTCGGGTAAAATTTCACGGCGGGGTCTTCAAGCTTGAACAGGCCTTCGCCGTACGCCACGCCGAGCACGCTGGCCATCAGGCTTTTGCTGATCGACCAGGTCAGGTGCGGAGTCTGTTCGGTGGTCGGGCCGGCGTAATGTTCGTAGATAATCTGACCGTCGTGGATGATCAGCAGGGCATCGGTGCGGATGCCTTGGCGGTTGGCGTCGTCGCGGGGTGGGAAGGCGTAATTTTCCAGTGCCTCTGTATCGGTGACCTTCGGGCCGGTTGGCCATTCTTCACCCGGCCATTGTTCGGCGTGAACGGTGAAGCTGATCAGCAGCAGAAACAGCGACAGGCGTTTGCACATGGGGAGGGCTCTGGGAATGAACCTGCTGAGACTAGTCGGGGTTTATGACAGATGTGTGGTGTTGTTGAGTCCGCCTTCGCGAGCAGGCTCGCTCCCACATTTTGACCGCATTTCAATTGAAGAAACGCGGTCCCCTGTGGGAGCGAGCCTGCTCGCGATGAGGTCTGTCAGGCCTCCGCCAAGGCCTTGGCCAACCGCTTCGCCCGAGCCCCCGCCGCCAACTGCATCACGCTCTGATCGCGCTGCCACATCGCCGCCCACTCGAGATTACCGGTGGCCAACGCCTGATCGATTTCAGTCTTCAACGCCTCAAACTGCGCAAACAACCCACCGAGCAACACATGCCCCGCCGGATTGTTCGGCGGCTGCCGGCTCGCTTCCGCACAACCCGCCAGTAGCGCGAGCAAGCGCAATTGCAGCGGCTGTGGCCAGTCGCTGTCCTGCCCGACGCCGTACAACCACGCCGTCATCGCACTCAGCACATAGACATCTTCCAGCGTGCGAAACGGTTTGACGTAAGCGTCCCAACCGTCGCCGGCCAGCAACTCGCACAGGGCGCCGTCCAGATGCAGGCGACCGTGACTGACGTCCGGCATCAATGGCAGCGGCGGCAATTTTTCCACCGTCACGCCGGGTTCGCCGGGATACACCACCGCCAGGCTCAGACGCGGGGTCTCGCCGGGCTCCTCACTGCGCGCAGCGATCAACAACCAGTCCGCGGCATCACCGGCGGTGACGAAATCCTTGCGGCCCGTCAGACGCAAATCGGTCAGCCGCGTCTGCATGTCCGCCGGGCGCAGACTGCGCTGTTCGGTCGCACACAACGCGCCGAGGCTCAGCGGCGCACTCGGCCACAACATGCGCAATGCCGCTTGATAACCGACCAGAAATGCCAGCCCCGGCGTCGCCATCCGCCGCCCGCCTGCGACCGCCAACTCGAACGGCGTGACGTTGCCCAGTTGATGCAACAACGTCGCAAAACCTTCGGCAAGGTCAGCAACGGCGGGCAGTCGTTCACGGCTTTGCAACAGATCTGGCCAGGGCATAAGAGGCTCCTTGTGGGCTGTCATATAAGCATCACCAAACTTTCATGGCGATGACACCGGGGCTACATAGCCTGACTTTGCACAACACGGCTGCATAAAGAAAGTCGATCGGCTGCAACCCACGACGGGTTAAAGGCCCGTACGGAGATTCACATGACTCAGATCGCCCGCATCAGCGACACCGGCAATGAACGCCGCCTGCAAGCCGAACGCCTGATCGGCGCCGAGGCCTTGCAGCAAGCCCAGGCCTTGCGCTTCAGCGTCTTCAGTGGCGAGTTCAACGCCAAACTGAAAGGCGCGGAACTGGGTCTGGACATGGATGATTATGATGTTCACTGCAGCCACATCGGCGTGCGTGACCTGAACACCGGGCGCCTGGTGGCGACCACCCGTTTGCTCGATCACACCGCCGCCAGCAGCCTGGGTAAGTTCTACAGTGAAGAAGAGTTCAGCCTGCACGGCCTCGCTCATCTGCAAGGCCCGATCCTCGAAATCGGCCGTACCTGCGTTGACCCGGCCTACCGTAATGGCGGCACCATCGCCGTGCTTTGGGGCGAGTTGGCCGAAGTACTGAATCAGGGTGGCTACAGCTACCTGATGGGTTGCGCGAGCATCCCGATGCAGGACGGCGGCATTCAGGCTCACGCGATCATGCAGCGTCTGCGCGAACGTTATCTGTGCACCGAACACCTGCGCGCCGAACCAAAAAATCCGCTGCCGACGCTGGATATCCCCTCCAACGTGATCGCGGAAATGCCACCGCTGCTCAAGGCCTATATGCGTCTGGGCGCGAAGATCTGCGGCGAGCCGTGCTGGGACGAAGACTTCCAGGTCGCAGACGTGTTCATCCTGCTCAAGCGCGACGAACTCTGCCCGCGCTACGCCAAGCACTTCAAGGCGGCCGTGTGATGAGCCGATTGCGGGTGTACGCGCGGATCGCGCGAGTGCTGCTGGTGGTCTCGCTGGGCTTGAGTATGGCCAGCGTTTTCGGTGTGTTTGAACGGATTGGCCTGGCGCACTCGATGGAGCGGCGTCAGCGCTGGTCGCGGTTTTTCATGGCGCGCCTGAGCAACGCCCTGCCCTTTCGCATGAGTGTTCATGGTGAACTGCCGAAGCAGCCGATGCTGTGGGTCAGCAACCATGTGTCGTGGACGGATATCCCGCTGCTGGGCATGCTCACGCCGCTGTCGTTTCTGTCCAAGGCCGAAGTGCGTACCTGGCCGGTGGCCGGTTGGCTGGCGGCGAAGGCTGGCAGCTTGTTCATCCGTCGCGGTTCGGGCGACAGCCAGTTGATCCGCAAGCAGATGACCCGTCACCTGCAAACCGATCATTCGCTGTTGATGTTCCCGGAAGGCACGACCACTGACGGGCGTTCACTGCGCACTTTTCACGGTCGCCTGCTGTCGGCGGCGATTGATTCCGAGGTGATGCTGCAACCGGTGGCGATCCGTTATCTGCGCAACGGTGAGATCGATACGCTGGCGCCGTTCATTGGTGACGATGATCTGCTGTCGCACCTGATGCGTTTGTTCAGCAACGATTGCGGCGATGTCGAAGTGCACCTGCTCAAGCCAATTGCCTGCCAGGGCCGGGAGCGTGCGGCGCTGGCGTTCGAAGCGCAGCAGGCGGTGCAGAAGGCGTTGTTTGGTGAAGTGGCGAAACCGGCCGAACCGCGTCGTGCAGGCGAACTGATCGCTGCTTGAAATACACACTCCCTGTGGGAGCGAGCCTGCTCGCGAAAGCGGTGTCTCAGCCAATATAGATGCTAAACGACACGCCGCCTTCGCGAGCAGGCTCGCTCCCACATTTAGATCTTCAGTGGATCAGAGTTTTCGGCGAAGTCCTGGAGTTGTGGGTAGAAGAGGCGGAAGTCTTCACTCAGCGGTTCATACAACCGCCGCAATTCCTGCATCGCCCCCGCCAATTCCTCAGGCTTCGTCAAACGCCGGGAGATGCCGCGCAACACCTGCTCCAGCACTTCAAACTCCCGGTACGAACCCAACCAGTCATTGGCGACCATGTGCGGCGCAATCTTCGCCAGACGCTCGGGCAATTGCCGCTCACGGGACAGCACCCGATAGACATCCGCCGTGAACTGCTCCAGCGGTTGGTCGGCGTACTGCTTCCAGTCCCGCGCCAGACAATGGTCGAAAAACACATCGAGGACGATCCCGGCATAACGCCGTCGGGTATCGGAAAACCGCCCCAGCGCGATGTCCACCAACGGATGGCGATCCGTGAACACGTCAATCCGTCGATGCAGTTGAATGCCCGCTTCAACCTCCGGGGCAAACTGCCCTTGCAGCCGCCCTTTGACGAAATCGCCATACAGGCTGCCGAGTAATTGATCGGGGCGCTGGCCACCGAGATGCAAATGTGCGAGATAGTTCATGGGCGCAGCTTAGCACTGCGACCCGCTATCCATACATCCACGTATCGTTATAACGCGATATACCAATTTATGCTGACGTCAGATCAAAATCATATTGGTGTATCGCGATCTAACGATTTAAAGTTCGCCACATCGCGATATAGCGTTGTACACATGATGAGCACCCTGCCATGAACCTCGACCTCGACGAAATAATAAAAGCCCTGGCGCACCCAGTACGACGAGACATCCTCAACTGGCTGAAAGACCCGAAAGGCGAATTCCCGGAACAGTTGCACAACCACGAGTACGGCATTTGCGCCGGGCAGATCGATCAACGCTGCGGCCTGTCGCAGTCGACCGTTTCGGCACACCTCGCAACGTTGCAACGCGCCGGTCTGATCAGCAGCCAGAAGGCCGGTCAATGGCATTTTTTCAAACGCAACGAGGACGTGATCCAGGCGTTCCTCAGCACCCTCAGTAAAGAGCTCTGACCCTTAACGTCAGTTAGCCGACAAGGAAACCCGCATGCCCCTCTCGCTACTCATCCTCGCCTTGAGCGCCTTCGCCATCGGCACCACCGAGTTCGTCATCATGGGCCTGCTGCCCGATGTGGCGGCCGACCTCGGTGTGTCGATTCCCGGCGCCGGCTGGCTGGTGACCGGTTACGCCCTCGGCGTGGCCATCGGTGCGCCGTTCATGGCACTGGCCACCGCCAAACTGCCGCGCAAGGCTGCACTCGTCGCATTGATGGGCATTTTTATTGTCGGCAATCTCCTCTGTGCGCTGGCCAGTGATTACAACGTGCTGATGTTTGCCCGTGTCGTCACTGCACTGTGCCACGGTGCCTTCTTTGGTATCGGTTCGGTGGTGGCGGCAGGTCTGGTGGCGCCGAACAAACGCGCTTCGGCAGTCGCGCTGATGTTCACCGGCCTGACCCTGGCCAACGTCCTCGGCGTGCCGTTGGGCACCGCACTGGGTCAGGAAGCCGGCTGGCGTTCGACCTTCTGGGCAGTGACCGTGATCGGTGTAATCGCACTGATCGGTCTGATCCGTTTTCTGCCGGCCAAGCGTGACGAAGAAAAACTCGACATGCGCGCCGAACTCGCCGCCCTCAAAGGTGCGGGTATCTGGCTGTCGCTGAGCATGACCGCGCTGTTCGCTGCCTCGATGTTCACCCTCTTTACCTATGTCGCGCCGCTGCTCGGCGACGTTACCGGTGTTTCGCCAAAAGGCGTGACCTGGACCCTGCTGTTGATCGGCCTCGGTTTGACCGTCGGCAACATCATCGGCGGCAAACTGGCAGACAAACGCCTCGGCGCGACGCTGATCGGCGTGTTCGTGGCGATGGCGGTGGTGTCCACCGTGCTGAGCTGGACCAGCGTCGCGCTGATCCCGACCGAAATCACCCTGTTCCTCTGGGCCACCGCCTCGTTCGCGGCGGTGCCGGCCCTGCAAATCAACGTAGTGACCTTCGGCAAGGCTGCACCGAACCTGGTGTCGACCCTGAACATCGGCGCTTTCAACGTCGGCAACGCGCTCGGCGCCTGGGTCGGCGGCAGCGTCATCGCTCACGGCTTCGGCTTGACCAGCGTGCCATTGGCCGCCGCTGCTCTGGCGGTGCTGGCCCTGCTGGTGACCCTGATTACTTTCCGTCAGAACGGCAACGCCGAGCTGGCCCCCGCGACCAACTGATTAACCACGTCACTACGAGGGTTCTATTTCATGGCAACAATTTTCGATCCGATCAAACTGGGCGACATCGAGCTGGCCAACCGCATCATCATGGCCCCGCTGACCCGCTGCCGCGCCGACGAAGGCCGCGTGCCGAATGCGCTGATGGCCGAATACTACGTGCAGCGCGCCTCTGCCGGCCTGATCCTCAGCGAAGCGACTTCGGTGACGCCAATGGGCGTCGGCTACCCGGACACCCCGGGCATCTGGTCCAACGATCAAGTGCGCGGCTGGTCCAACGTGACCAAAGCCATTCACGCTGCCGGCGGCAAGATCTTCCTGCAATTGTGGCACGTCGGCCGGGTTTCCCATTCGTCGTACCTCAACGGTGAAGCGCCGGTTGCACCGAGCGCGGTTCAACCGAAAGGTCACGTCAGCCTGGTTCGCCCGCTGGCCGACTACCCGACCCCGCGCGCCCTGGAAACCGCTGAAATCGCCGACATCGTAGACGCCTACCGCACCGGTGCCGAGAACGCCAAAGCCGCCGGATTCGACGGCGTGGAGATCCACGGCGCCAATGGCTACCTGCTCGACCAGTTCCTGCAAAGCAGCACCAACCAGCGCACCGACAACTACGGTGGCTCGCTGGAGAACCGTGCACGTCTGCTGCTGGAAGTGACTGACGCAGCGATCGAAGTCTGGGGCGCCGGCCGTGTCGGTGTGCACTTGGCACCTCGCGCCGACTCCCACGACATGGGCGACGACAACCTGGCTGAAACCTTCACTTACGTGGCGCGTGAGCTGGGCAAGCGCGGCATCGCATTCATCTGCTCCCGCGAGAAAGAAGGTGCCGACAGCCTCGGTCCACAACTGAAAGAAGCTTTCGGCGGCCCGTACATCGCCAACGAACGCTTCACCAAGGACAGCGCCAATGAATGGCTGGCCAGCGGCAAGGCTGACGCCGTGGCGTTCGGCGTGCCGTTCATTGCCAACCCGGATCTGCCGGCGCGTTTGCAGGCCGATGCGCCGTTGAATGAGCCGCGTCCAGAGTTGTTCTACGCGAAAGGCCCGGTCGGCTACATCGACTACCCGACGCTGTAAGCGCTATTCAGTACAAGGCAGCAGAAACGCAAAAGCCCCCGACTTGTGAGAGTCGGGGGCTTTTGTGTTCGCCTGGAGAGTGATTGCGCGCTTTAGTATGTAGCCCCTCATCGGAACGCCGCCCGCCCAGCCCTCTCCCGAGGGAGAGGGAGCCGATTTGTGTAGTTTTCAAATTCGGAGTTCAACCGGATATTTCAGGTCGGCGTACCTCGAAAGAACACCTCGGTCAGTCCCCTTTCCCTCTGGGAGAGGGTTAGGGTGAGGGCAATCGGCTCACACTCATTCACACAGACGACACAAATTCCCTACAAAATCCGTAGCTCGCTACGTATAAACTCCCCCGCCGCGAACGTATATAAAAGCAGGCCAATTGACATAAGCTGTGTCAATTACGCATTTTGTTTCATTTGCGCAGGCTAGGGCTCAGGCGCAGCATATCCAACCCTGTATCGACCCAGCGCTCAGCCTCGGCATGCAACTCGAAGCTGTCCGGCGCCAGAAGCCATCCATACAGAAGGCCATCGATATAGGCATGAATGCTGATGGCCGCACGGGCAGTGTCGAGATCTTCCGGCAACTGCCCGCGATTCACCGCATTACGCAGGGTCAGCCCGATACGCAGATTGCAATCGAGGCTGGCCGCCCGGCGCTGCTGGCGCAAATCGCACATTTCATCGGTGAACTCGCACTTATGAAACAGAATTTCGTTGATACGCCGGGTTTTCGGGTCCAGCGCAACTTGATGAAACAAATGAATCAGCAATTTGCGCATGCAGCCCAGCGGGTCCAGTTCGTCCTCGCTTTCACTGGCCTTGGCCAGTTCATCCAGCGGCTCATGCAAACTGTCGAGCATGGCCTGGACCAGATCGGCCTTGTTGCTGAAATGCCAATAGATCGCACCACGCGTGACACCGGCCATGGTCGCGATGTCCGCCAGCGTCGTACGAGCGACACCCCTTTCATAAAAGGCTTTCTCAGCCGCTTCCAGGATCTGGCTGCGGGTTTCTTGAGCTTCCTCTTTGGTACGACGGACCATGGCAGTAAAACCTCAAACAGGATGTTTCAGGGATGGCTGAATATCCGCTGAATAAAAAGGGGGCGATCTCTCGCGAATCGGCTCCCCGGCCTACAATTTCAAACCTTGCAACGACTTTTGTAACAGGGTGGGTACGCGGCCAAGGTGTTTACAAACAACCATGAACGTAAGTATATTCCTTAGCAAGCTACTTATCCACCCGGCAGCATTTTTTTACCCTTCCACACTTCTTGTGCGTTTTTTGCGCGCCTGACCCGAGGATCTTCATGCAATTCAAGCCAGCTGTTACCGCTCTGGTCACTGCCGTCGCCCTGGCATCGCTGCTCAGCGGATGTAAAAAGGAAGAAGCGGCACCGGCCGCTCCGCCCCCTCAGGTCGGCGTCGTCACCCTGCAACCACAAGCCTTCACCCTCACGTCGGAACTGCCGGGGCGCACCAGTGCGTACCGCATCGCGGAAGTTCGACCGCAGGTCAACGGCATCATTCTCAAGCGTCTGTTCAAGGAAGGCGGCGATGTCAAAGCCGGCCAGCAGCTGTATCAGATCGATCCGTCGGTCTATGAAGCGACCCTGAAAAGCGCCGAAGCCAACCTGCGTTCGACCAAGTCGATTTCCGACCGCTACAAGCAACTGGTCGACGAGCAGGCCGTGAGCCGTCAGGAATACGACACCGCCGTGTCCAACCGCCTGCAATCGGAAGCCTCGTTGCAGAGCGCGCAGATCAACGTGCGTTACACCAAGGTTTACGCGCCGATCTCCGGCCGTATCGGCCGTTCTTCGGTGACCGAAGGTGCACTGGTCAGCAATGGCCAGACCGACGCGATGGCGACGATCCAGCAACTGGACCCGATCTACGTCGACGTGACGCAGTCTTCGGTCGAACTGCTGGAACTGCGCCGCGAACTGGAAAGCGGTCGTCTGCAAAAGGCCGGTGACACTTCGGCTGCGGTCAAGCTGACCCTGGAAGACGGCAGCCAGTACAAGCTCGACGGTAAGCTGGAATTCTCCGAAGTGTCGGTCGACCCGACTACCGGTTCCGTGACCCTGCGCGCCGTGTTCCCGAACCCGGATCACACCCTGCTGCCGGGCATGTTCGTCCGCGCCCAGTTGCAGGCCGGCGTCAACGCCGCGGCCATTCTGGCGCCGCAGCAAGGCGTGACCCGTGACCTCAAAGGCACCCCGACCGCGCTGGTCGTCGGCGCCGACAACAAGGTCGAACTGCGTCAGCTCAAGGCCAGCCGCACCGTCGGCAGCCAGTGGCTGATCGAAGATGGCTTGAAAGCCGGCGATCGCCTGATCACCGAGGGGCTGCAATACGTGCGCCCTGGTGTTCAGGTAAACCCGACCGAAGCCACCAATGTTGCGAATAAGAACCCGGCCCCCGCTCAGGCAGCTGACAAAGCCGCTGGCGGCAAAGGGGAGTAACTCATGTCAAAATTCTTCATCGACCGTCCGATTTTCGCCTGGGTAATTGCCCTGGTGATCATGCTGGTCGGGGCACTTTCGATTCTGAAACTGCCGATCAACCAGTACCCGAGCATTGCGCCACCGGCCATTGCGATCTCCGTGACCTACCCGGGCGCTTCGGCGCAAACCGTGCAGGACACCGTGGTTCAGGTGATCGAGCAACAGCTCAACGGTATCGACAACTTGCGTTATGTGTCTTCGGAAAGTAACTCCGACGGCAGCATGACCATCACCGCGACCTTCGAGCAAGGCACCAACTCCGACACCGCGCAGGTACAGGTTCAGAACAAGCTGAACCTGGCCACCCCGCTGTTGCCGCAGGAAGTGCAGCAACAAGGTATCCGCGTGACCAAGGCAGTGAAAAACTTCCTCTTGGTGATCGGTGTTGTATCGCGTGACGGCAGCATGACCAAGGACGACCTGTCCAACTACATCGTGTCGAACATGCAGGACCCGATCTCGCGGACCGCCGGTGTCGGTGACTTCCAGGTCTTCGGTGCCCAGTATGCGATGCGTATCTGGCTCGACCCGGCCAAGCTGAACAAGTACAACCTGACCCCGGCTGACGTCAGCACCGCGATTTCGGCGCAGAACGTCCAGGTCTCGTCCGGTCAGCTCGGTGGTTTGCCGGCGCTGCCTGGCCAGCAACTGAACGCCACGATCATCGGCAAGACCCGTCTGCAGACTGCCGAGCAGTTCAAGGCGATTCTGCTGAAGGTCAACCAGGATGGTTCACAAGTGCACGTCGGTGATGTTGCCGATGTCGGTCTGGGTGGCGAGAACTCGACCATCTCGGCGCAGTTCAACGGCAAGCCGTCCTCCGGTCTGGCGGTGAAACTGGCCAACGGCGCCAACGCCCTCGACACCGCCAAAGCCCTGCGCAAGACGATTGACGAGCTCAAGCCGTTCTTCCCGCAAGGCATGGAAGTGGTGTTCCCGTACGACACCACGCCAGTGGTGACCGAGTCGATCAAGGGTGTGGTTGAAACCCTGGTCGAAGCGATCGTGCTGGTGTTCCTGGTGATGTTCCTGTTCCTGCAAAACTTCCGCGCCACCGTCATCACCACGATGACCGTGCCAGTGGTATTGCTGGGTACATTCGGCATCCTCGCGGCGTTCGGTTTCAGCATCAACACCCTGACCATGTTCGGTATGGTGCTGGCCATCGGCTTGCTGGTGGACGATGCCATCGTCGTGGTGGAAAACGTCGAGCGGGTGATGAGCGAAGAAGGCTTGTCACCGAAGGAAGCGACCAAGAAGTCCATGGGCCAGATCCAGGGCGCACTGGTCGGTATCGCCTTGGTTCTGTCGGCGGTACTGCTGCCGATGGCGTTCTTCAGCGGTTCCACCGGTGTGATCTACAAGCAGTTCTCGATCACCATCGTTTCGGCCATGGCCCTGTCGGTATTGGTTGCGCTGATCTTCACCCCGGCGCTGTGCGCCACCATGCTCAAGGCGATTCCGAAAGGCGAGCACGGCACACCGAAAAAAGGTTTCTTCGGCTGGTTCAACCGCAGCTTCGACCGTGGCGTAAAAAGCTACGAGCGTGGCGTCGGCAACATGCTGTCGCGCAAAGCCCCGTATCTGATGGCCTACGTACTGATCGTGGTTGGGATGATCTGGCTGTTCACACGCATTCCGACGGCGTTCCTGCCGGAAGAAGACCAGGGCGTACTGTTCGCCCAGGTACAAACGCCTGCCGGTTCCAGTGCCGAACGTACGCAAGTCGTGATCGATGAAATGCGTTCCTACCTGCTGGAGAAAGAGTCCGGCGCGGTGGCCTCGGTGTTCACCGTGAACGGCTTCAACTTCGCCGGTCGTGGTCAAAGCTCGGGTCTGGCGTTCATCATGCTCAAGCCGTGGGGCGAGCGTGACGCCAGCAACAGCGTGTTCGCTCTGGCCCAACGTGCGCAGCAACACTTCTTCAGCTTCCGCGACGCGATGGTGTTTGCCTTCGCCCCGCCGGCGGTACTGGAGTTGGGTAACGCCACCGGTTTCGACGTGTTCCTGCAAGACCGTGCCGGTATCGGCCACGACAAGCTGATGGAAGCGCGTAACCAGTTCCTCGGCTTGGCTGCGCAGAGCAAAGTGCTGTATCAGGTGCGTCCGAACGGCTTGAACGATGAGCCGCAGTACCACCTGGAAATCGACGATGCGAAAGCCCGCGCTCTCGGCGTGAGCATTTCCGACATCAACAGCACCCTGTCGATTTCCTTCGGTAGTAGTTACGTCAACGACTTCATCGACCGTGGTCGTGTGAAGAAGGTTTACGTACAAGGTCAGGCCGGTGCTCGCATGAGCCCGGAAGACATGAAGAAGTGGTATGTGCGCAACAGTGCCGGGACCATGGTGCCGTTCTCCGCGTTCGCCAAGGGCGAGTGGATCTACGGTTCGCCGAAACTGGCGCGTTACAACGGCGTAGAAGCGATGGAGATCCTCGGTTCTCCGGCACCGGGTTACTCCACCGGTGATGCCATGGCCGAAGTTGAAGCGATAGCCAAGAAACTGCCGGCCGGTGTCGGTATCTCCTGGACGGGTCTGTCCTACGAGGAACGTCTGTCCGGCTCGCAAGCACCCGCGCTGTACGCCTTGTCGCTGCTGATGGTGTTCCTGTGTCTGGCGGCGTTGTACGAGAGCTGGTCGATTCCGATCGCGGTCATGCTCGTGGTGCCGCTGGGGATCATCGGTGCGCTGCTGGCGACCAGCCTGCGCGGTCTGTCCAATGACGTGTACTTCCAGGTGGGCCTGTTGACGACCATCGGTCTGGCAGCTAAAAACGCCATTCTGATCGTCGAGTTCGCCAAGGAGTTGCATGAGCAAGGGCGCAGTCTGCGCGATGCGGCGATCGAAGCCTGCCGCATGCGTCTGCGACCGATCATCATGACGTCGCTGGCCTTCGTCCTCGGTGTTGTACCGTTGGCAATATCCACCGGCGCCGGTTCAGGCAGTCAACATGCGATCGGTACCGGCGTGATTGGCGGTATGCTCACGGCCACGATCCTGGCGATTTTCTGGGTCCCACTGTTCTTCGTCACTGTGTCGTCCATGGGCCAGCGCAAAAATGCCGACTCCGATGACACCAAAGAAACTCCTAAAGAGGCTGGCCAATGAGCAAGTCGCTACTCTCCATCGCCGTCGCGGCCTTCGTGCTGAGCGGTTGCTCGCTGATACCTGATTATCAGCAGCCTGAGGCTCCGGTCGCAGGCCAGTACCCGCAGGGCCCGGCGTACTCGCCGGCCCAGGCTCCGGCGCAGGCCGCTGCCGAGCAGGGCTGGAAGCAGTTTTTCCATGACCCGGCACTGCAACAGCTGATTCAGGTGTCGCTGGAAAACAACCGCGACCTGCGTGTCGCGGCGCTGAACATCGACGCTTACGCGGCTCAATACCGCATTCAGCGTGCCGACCTGTTCCCGGCGGTTTCGGCCAATGCCAGCGGCAGCCGTCAGCGGGTTCCGGCCCGTGCATCGCAGACTGGCGAGTCGAGCATCACCAGTTCCTACTCCGCAACGGTCGGCATCAGCGCCTACGAACTCGACCTGTTCGGTCGGGTTCGCAGCCTGAGCGAACAAGCGCTGCAACAATACTTCGCCACCGAAGAAGCGCGTCGCAGCACCCAGATCAGTCTGGTGGCCAGCGTCGCCAACGCCTACCTGACCTGGCAGGCGGACAAGGAACTGCTCAAGCTGACCCAGGACACCCTCGGTGCCTTCGAAGAAAGCTACAAGCTGACCAGCCGCAGCAACGAAGTCGGTGTGGCCTCGGCGCTGGACCTGGCGCAGTCGCGTACCTCGGTGGAAAACGCCCGTGCGCAACTGGCCAAGTACACCCGCCAGGTGGCTCAGGACGAAAACAGCCTGACCCTGCTGCTCGGCACCGGTATCCCGGCCAATCTGCAAGCGGCCAAACCGCTGGCTGATGACCTGCTCAGCGACGTCCCGGCCGGTCTGCCTTCGGACCTGCTGCAACGTCGTCCGGACATCCTTCAGGCCGAGTACAACCTGAAAGCCGCCAACGCCAACATCGGCGCGGCCCGTGCTGCGTTCTTCCCGAGCATCAGCCTGACCGCCAACGCGGGCAGCCTGAGCCCGGATCTGTCCGGTCTGTTCAAGGGTGGTTCGGGGACGTGGCTGTTCCAGCCGCAGATCAACCTGCCGATCTTCAATGCCGGCAGCCTGCGCGCCAGCCTCGACGCCGCCAAGATCCAGAAGGACATTGGCGTGGCGAACTACGAGAAGTCCATTCAAACGGCCTTCCAGGAAGTCGCCGACGGCCTGGCCGCGCGCCAGACCTACACCGAGCAGCTGCAAGCGCAGCGTGATTTCGTTCAGGCCAACCAGGATTACTACCGCCTGGCCGAACGTCGTTACCGCATCGGCGTCGACAGCAACCTGACCTTCCTCGATGCCCAGCGTCAGTTGTTCAGCGCGCAACAGTCGCTGATTACCGACCGCCTCGCGCAGCTGACCAGTGCGGTCAACCTGTACAAGGCACTGGGCGGTGGCTGGAATGCGCAAACCGCGCAGAACGAACCGCTGAAAGAAGAAGCACCGAAGATGAAGCTGTTCTGATCATCGTCCGGTGAAGACAAGGAGCCCGCCATTTGGCGGGCTTTTTGTTGCCCTTCAGAAAGGTGCTTTGCCTGGGCTGCCCCTTTCGCGAGCAGGCTCGCTCCCACATTTGGATTGCGATCCCCTGTGGGAGCGAGCCTGCTCGCGAATAAGCCAGCACCAGCAACATAAAACCCGGACCAATCTTGCGTTCGATAATCGCCCGAAACCCGCTTTCCCCGATTGAATCCACCCATCCACGCCCCGCACCATTCGTCCCACAAAACCAATAACAACAGGTTCGATACCATGCTCCCGCGCCCTGCTCCGTCCGGCTGATCTCCGCCGCTTAACCTCTGAACACATTTCCCGTCTGCGCCCCGAAATCGGCGGCAGCGCATCCGTTTGCCTTAAAAAAACAAGAGAGACCCGAGCCCATGACCATTTCCCCTGCGCCGTACGCATTCCCCGGCCTGATCGCCCTGGCACTGGCTGGCGTCGCCCTGCCCGCCGCCGCTGAAGAAGCCGGTTTTGTCGAAGGGGCCAAGGTCAACCTCAACCTGCGCAATTTCTACATCAACCGTAACTTCACCAACCCGACCAAGGCCCAGGGCAAGGCTGAAGAATGGACGCAGAACTTCATCCTCGACGCCAAATCCGGTTTCACCCAGGGCACCGTCGGGTTCGGCATGGACGTGCTGGGCCTTTATTCGGTGAAGCTCGACGGCGGCAAAGGCACCGGCGGCTCGCAGTTGTTGCCGCTGGATCACGACGGTCGCCCGGCGGACAACTTCGGCCGTACCAACGTCGCCTTCAAGGCGAAGCTGTCGCAGACCGAAGTGAAGGTCGGCGAGTGGATGCCGGTGCTGCCGATCCTGCGTTCGGATGACGGTCGCTCGCTGCCGCAAACCTTTCGCGGCGGCCAGATCACCTCAAAGGAAATCGACGGCCTGACCCTCTACGGCGGCCAGTTCCGCGCCAACAGCCCGCGCGACGACAGCAGCATGAGCGACATGTCGATGTTCGGCAAAGCGGCCTTCACTTCCGATCGCTTCAACTTTCAGGGCGGTGAATATGTGTTCAACGACAAACGCACGCAGATTGGTGTGTGGAACGCCGAGCTCAAGGACATCTACAGCCAGCAGTACGTCAATCTGATCCACAGCCAGCCGCTCGGCGACTGGACGCTGGGCGCCAATCTCGGTTTCTTCTACGGCAAGGACGACGGCAGCGCCCGTGCCGGCGACCTCGATAACAAAACCTGGTCCGGCATGTTCTCGGCCAGATACGGCGGCAACACCTTTTACGTCGGCCTGCAAAAGCTCACGGGAGACACTGCCTGGATGCGCGTCAACGGCACCAGCGGCGGTACTCTGGCCAACGACAGCTACAACTCCAGTTACGACAATGCGCAGGAACGCTCCTGGCAGGTGCGCCACGACTACAACTTCGTCGCGCTTGGCATCCCCGGCCTGACCCTGATGAACCGCTACATCAGCGGCGACAACGTGCACACCGGCACCGTCACCGACGGCAAGGAATGGGGCCGCGAATCGGAGCTGGGCTACACCGTGCAGAGCGGCGCGCTCAAGGACCTCAACGTCCGATGGCGCAACTCGACCATGCGTCGGGATTTCAGCAACAACGAGTTTGACGAGAACCGTCTGATCGTCAGCTACCCGATCAGCCTGCTCTGACCTTTTCCGTAGGAGCTGCCGCAGGCTGCGATCTTTTGATTTGGCTTTTTAAGATCAAAAGATCGCAGCCTGCGGCAGCTCCTGAAGGGAAAGGTGATATCAGTGAGCCATCCGTCAGTCAGGGTGGCACTTTATTGGCCGTCGGGTAGAGTTGAATCACCTGAAGGACTCAGGCGTACAACCTCTCGCACTTCCGTTATCTGTTGATGTTGGTCCCCCAAGACTTGAGCCAGGCTGTCATCGGAAGACACTGCTGATCACCAGAGGACCCCCTCATGATCACCCGACTCAATGCAGCTCCCGACTGGGACGCCAAGGCGTACCAGCAGTTTTCCCGCTTGCGACAACGTCCGGTCAATGAATTGCTCGACCGTGTCGACCTGCAAAACCCCAAACATATTTATGACCTCGGTTGCGGTACCGGCATTGCCACGAAACTACTGGCCGAGCGTTGGCCGCGGGCACAGCTGCAAGGCATCGACAGCTCCCGGCAAATGCTCGACGAAGCCCGCTGCCTGCCGATTCACGCGTCGTGGAAGCACTGCGATCTGCTCGATTGGCAGCCCGAACAACCGGCAGATCTTTTGCTCGCGGCGGCCGTGCTGCACTTCATCAATGGTCATGAAACCTTGCTGCCGCACCTGCTCGGCCGGCTCAATCGCGGCGGCTGCCTGGCGGCGCACATGCCCGACTGGCGCGATGCGTTGTGGTATCGATTGATGCTCGAAACGCTGGACGATGCCGGCCCCGGCAGCACACCGCTGGGTACGCCGCAATTGCGCCAACGCATGGCAGCGCGGACGCTGTTGTCGCTGGAGGATTACTATCGCCTGCTCGCGCCATTGACCGCGTCGCTGGATATCTGGGAGACCGAGCAATTGCAGGTGGTCGACGGTAAATCGCCGGTGTACGACTGGGTCAAGGTGTCAGCATTGCGACCGGTGATGCAGGCGCTGGATTCAGAGGAGCAGTCGCGGTTTATCTATCACTACCTGATGCGGGTGCATGCGCACTATCCACAGGAAGCGGACGGGCATACGTTGTTTGCGTTCAAGCGGATATTCATTGTCGCCACGGTGTGAGTGCATCGGCTGATTGATGCGCCACGGCGTCCGCCGCTTTCGCGAGCAGGCTCGCTCCCACAAGGGAAATGCATTCCAATGTGGGAGCGAGCCTGCTCGCGAAGACGTCAGGCGAGGCAACCGCTATTCCCGGGATTCGACACCCAATTCATCCCACACCGATTCCGCCAGATGAAACGTCGCATTCGCCGCCGGAATCCCGCAGTAAATCGCGCTCTGCATGATCACTTCCTTGATCTCGCCACGGCTCACACCGTTATTGGCTGCTGCGCGCAGGTGCAGTTTCAGTTCGCCTTCGCGGTTCATGCCGATCAGCATGGCGATGGTGATCAGGCTGCGGGTGTGCCGAGCCAAACCCGGACGGGTCCAGATATCGCCCCAGGCGTGACGGGTGATCATCTCCTGGAATTCCGAATTGAACTCGGTCAGCGTGGTCAGGCTGCGATCGACATGGGCATCGCCCAACACTGCGCGGCGCACCTGCATGCCGTCTTCGTAACGTTGTTTCTCGTCCACAAAAATCCCCTTACGAAGCGTTCAGAAACGCCAACACACGATCGCTGAAATCGCCACCGGCCTGCACGTTGGAAAGATGCGCCGCATAAAACTCGGCGTATTCGGCGCCGCGTACATGCTCCTGAATGAAATGCCCGCCGGACGGCGGCGTGACCGCGTCTTCGGTGCCGGCGATCACCAACAGCGGCACGTTGATCGAAGCCAGTTGATCACGGAAGTCGGCATCGCGTACTGCCGCGCAATTGGCCGCGTAACCCTGCGGCGAAGTGGCCGCGAGCATGTTGGTGATCTGCTTGGCCGCCGCCGGATGAGCCGCCGAAAAGTCCGGGGTAAACCAACGGGCAATCGACGCATCGCGCAAGGCAACCATCGCCGCCGGGCCGTCGCGCAGCACGGTTTCGATCCGTGGGTTCCACACCGATGGATCGCCGATTTTTGCCGCGGTGTTGCAAACGATCAGCTTGTGCAAGCGCTGCCCGGCATTGATGCCCAGCCACTGCCCGATCAGCCCGCCCATCGACAGACCGCAGAAATGCGCGCGCTCGATGTGCAGCGCATCCAGCAAACCCAGGACATCGTGACCCAATTGTTCGATGCTGTACGGCCCCGGCGTTACCAGCGATCTGCCGTGCCCACGGGTGTCGAAACGCAACACACGAAAGTGCTCGGTGAATGCCGGCATTTGCGCGTCCCACATGTGCAGGTCGGTGCCCAACGAGTTGGACAGCAGCAGCACCGGCGCATCGGCCGGGCCTTCTATCGTGTAATGCAGTTCGCCATCGGCGAGTTGAACGAAAGCCACAGCCCTCTCCTTCAGACAGACAATGCGTGATGTTCGGCCACCGCACGCTCGACCCAGACGTGCGCCTGACCGAGGTAATGGGCGGGGTTCAACAGATGATCCAGTTCGGCGCTGCTCAACTCGGCGGTGACCGCTGGCTCGTCGCCGAGGACCGCACGCAAGTGGCGCTGTTCGGCCACCGCGCGTTTGCAGCATTGTTCGAGCAGGTGATGCGCGGTGTCGCGGCCGACCCGTTGCGCGAGCACGATGCTCACCGCTTCGGCCAGCACCAGACCTTGGGTCAGTTCGAGATTGCGCGCCATGCGTGTGGCGTCGACTTCAAGCCCTTCAGCCAGCAGACGCGCCTGCTGCAGAGCCCCCGAGACGAGGCAGCAAATCTCCGGCAGGGTTTCCCATTCGGCATGCCACAGACCGAGGCTGCGTTCGTGCTCCTGCGGCATCGCACTGAACAGCGTCGACACCAGCCCCGGCACTCGCGTTGCCGCGCCGATCAGCACTGCCGCGCCGACTGGATTGCGTTTGTGCGGCATGGTCGAGGAACCGCCCTTGCCCGGCGCCGACGGTTCGAAGACTTCCGCTGCCTCGGTCTGCATCAACAAACTGATGTCACGACCGAGTTTGCCGAGGCTACCGGCGATCAAACCGAGCACCGCGCCGAATTCAACGATGCGATCACGCTGGGTGTGCCACGGTTGTTCCGGCAAGTTAAGTTGCAGTTCCTGCGCCAAAGCTTCGGCAATCGGTAACGCTTGCTTGCCAAGCGCCGCGAGGGTGCCGGAGGCGCCGCCGAATTGCAGCACCAGCAGACGCGGCTTGAGCTCACGCAGACGCTGACGGCTGCGAGTGACAGCGCCAAGCCATCCGGCGATTTTCATACCGAGCGTCACCGGGGTCGCATGCTGTAGCCAGGTGCGCCCGGCCAGTGGTGTAGCGGCGTGACGTTGGGCCTGGATTGCAAGGGACTCGGCCAGTTGCGCCAGATCGCTTTCAATCAACGCCAGCGCCTGGCGCAATTGCAGGACCAGCCCGGAATCCATCACGTCCTGGCTGGTTGCGCCCAGATGTACATAGCGTTCGGCCTCGGCGTCCGTGGCGGCGATCTGTTTGCCCAAGGCCTTGACCAGCGGAATCGCCGAATTGCCCGCCGTGGCAATTGCCTCGGCCAACGTGGCGAAGTCGTACAAACCGGCGCGGCAGGCATTTTCGATAGGCGCAACCGCGTTCGACGGAATCACTCCAACGCGCGCCTCGGCCCTGGCCAACGCCGCTTCGAAGTCGAGCATCGCCTGCACGCGGCCCTGATCGCAGAACACGTCACGCATATCGCGGGCAGTGAAGTAGGCATCGAACAATTGATTGCCCGGTCGCTGAGTCATAAACAGTCCTTGCCGGCGCGGGCCATGGCGACCCGCGCACATCGGTTTAGAGATCGTGGTGCAAATACGCTGCCTGTTTCGGCAAGCGCAAACTGAACAGGAACGCGACGGCCATCATCACCGTGACGTACCAGTAGAAGGCGTTTTCCATGCCCCCGGCTTTCAGGCTCAGGGCCACATATTCTGCCGAACCGCCAAAGATTGCGTTGGCCACCGCATAGGCCAGACCGACGCCGAGGGCACGGACTTCCGGCGGGAACATTTCGGCTTTCACCAGGCCACTGATCGAGGTGTAGAAACTGACGATGGCCAGCGCCACGGTGATCAGCACAAAGGCCAGGATCGGACTGCTGATGCTTTTCAGGCTCAACAGAATTGGCACGGTGAACAGCGTGCCGAGCGCGCCGAACCAGAGCATCGAATTACGTCGGCCGATCTTGTCGGCGAGCATGCCGAACAGCGGTTGCATGCACATATAAAGGAAGAGCGCACCGGTCATGATGTAGCTGGCGGTCTTGGCGTGCATGCCGGCGGTGTTCACCAGGTACTTCTGCATGTAGGTGGTGAAGGTGTAGAAAATCAGCGAGCCACCGGCGGTGTAACCGAGCACGGTGATGAACGCGGCTTTGTGATCACGGAACAACGCACGAATGCTGCCGGCGTCCTTGTTCTCGCGCATTTCCTTGCTGGCCGTTTCTTTCAGCGAGCGACGCAGGAACAGTGAGATCACCGCCGCGACCGCACCGACCACAAACGGAATCCGCCAGCCGTAGGCGCGCAGTTCGTCTTCGCTGAGGAACTGTTGCAGGATCACCACCAGCAACACCGCCAGCAGTTGCCCGCCGATCAACGTCACGTACTGGAACGAGGCGAAAAATCCGCGCTGGCCCTTGAGTGCGACTTCACTCATGTAAGTCGCGGTGGTGCCGTATTCACCGCCAACCGACAGACCTTGCAGCAGTCGCGCAAACAGCAGCAACAGCGGCGCCCAGACACCGATGGTGTTGTAGGTCGGCAAGCAGGCAATGAGCAACGAGCCGAAGCACATCATCAATACCGAAATCATCATCGAGGTCTTGCGGCCCTTCTTGTCCGCCAGACGCCCGAAGATCCAGCCACCAATCGGCCGCATCAGGAAGCCGGCGGCGAATACGCCTGCGGTGTTGACCAGTTGCACCGTCGGGTTATCGGAAGGAAAAAACGCCGGAGCGAAATAGATCGCGCAAAAGGCGTAGACGTAGAAGTCGAACCATTCGACGAGGTTGCCGGACGAGGCGCCGACAATGGCGAAGATGCGCTTGCTGCGCTCTTCACCGGTGTAATGGGAGGTGGTGGTTGTCATTGTTTTTCACTCGATAGGGACAGTGAGAGTCTAGACATACTTTGCAACAGTCCCGTTCCACAGATACAGCCGCAAGGGCAATACACAACTTTGTGGCGAGGGAGCTTGCTCCCGCTGGCTTGCGAAGCAAGCCCAAATCCGAGCACGCGGTGATTCATGTTGACCGCGTCTGACGGTTTTACGACTGCTGCGCAGCCGAGCGGGAGCAAGCTCCCTCGCCACAAAAGATCAGCATGTGTCCCCCTGTAGGAGCTGCCGCAGGCTGCGATCTTTTGATCTGGCTGTTAATAATCGAAGAACACCGTTTCGGCATCAGTGCCCTGCAGAATCACATTCCACTGATAAACACCCGAAGCATCCTTTTTCGCCAGCAACGTACTACGGCGCTCGGCCGGCACACATTCCAGCAACGGATCATCAACGTTCGCCGGCTCTCCCTCAAAGTAAATCCGCGTCAGCAAATGCTTCACCAATCCACGCGCAAACACCAACACCACCAGATGCGGCGCCTGGGTCGAACCCTTCAGGCCTTCGACCGTGCCCGGTTTGATCGTGGTGAAACGGAAACGCCCTTCAGCATCCACCGGCACCCGCCCGAACCCTTCGAAGTGCGGGTCCAGCGCTTTGTCCTGCTCATCTTCCGGGTGGTCGTACTTGCCGGCGGCGTTGGCTTGCCAGACTTCCAGCATGGCGTCGTTGACGACGTCGCCGTTGCCATCCACCACTTGCCCGGTGATCGCCACGCGCTCGCCGAGGGTTTGCTCGACGGTGAGGTTTTCGCGGTTCAGCCAGGTCAGGCCGATGTGGTAATACGGCCCGACGGTGTGGGACGTGGTCGCAGTCAGCGTCATCTTATTTCTCCATCGGCGTGGCTTCACGGCCGCGCAGCACGATGTCCCAACGATATCCGAGGGCGTAGGACGGAATGGTTTTTTCCAGATCGAAGCTGGCGATCAGGCGTTCCTTGGCCGAGGTGTCCGGCACGCAGTTGTAGATCGGGTCGTAGGCCAGCAGCGGATCACCGGGGAAATACATTTGCGTGACCAGGCGCGTGAGGATGCTCGGCCCGAACAGCGAAAAGTGGATGTGCGCCGGACGCCACGCATTGTGGTGGTTGCCCCATGGATAGGCGCCGGGCTTGATGGTCTGGAACTGATACCAGCCATCGGCGTCGGTCACGGTGCGCCCGGTGCCGGTGAAGTTCGGGTCCAGCGGCGCATCGTGCAGGTCGCGTTTGTGGTTGTAGCGGCCGGCGGCGTTGGCTTGCCAGATCTCCACCAGAATCCCCGGCACCGGCAGACCGTTTTCGTCGAGTACACGGCCGTGAATGATGATCCGCTCACCCTGCGGTTCGCCGTCATGTTGCGCGGTCAGGTCGTTATCCTTTTCGGCCACACGCTCGGCGCCAATGGTCGGGCCGGTGATTTCCGACAGCGAGTGCGGCAGAAAAACCAACGGCTTCGATGGCGAGCGCAGATTGGTGGATTG
This sequence comes from Pseudomonas sp. NPDC087598, assembly GCF_044743525.1. NCBI lineage: Bacteria > Pseudomonadati > Pseudomonadota > Gammaproteobacteria > Pseudomonadales > Pseudomonadaceae > Pseudomonas > Pseudomonas sp. NPDC087598. The sequence continues at coordinate 118,109 of NZ_JBIUWQ010000008.1, forward strand.
ATACGTCGGGTGCAGGTACTCGGGCTGGGTGCCTTCCTGCGGGCGACGGTAACCAGGCTTGTCAGTCATTTCGCTTTCCTCTGTTCTTATTCGTACCGCTGTGCGTCAGACGCGTTCGATGGCCAGGGCCAGACCCTGCCCCACACCGACGCACATGGTTGCCAGACCTTTCTTGCCGCCGGTCTTTTCCAACTGATGCAGCGCGGTCAGCACCAGACGCGCACCGCTCATGCCCAACGGGTGCCCCAAGGCAATTGCGCCGCCGTTCGGATTGACCTGCGTAGCGTCGTCCGCCAGCCCCAGCTCGCGCAGCACCGCCAAACCCTGGCTGGCGAACGCTTCGTTGAGTTCGATCACATCAAAATCGCTGACGGCCACACCGAGACGCTCGGTGAGTTTGCGCACCGCTGGCACCGGGCCGATGCCCATCACCCGTGGCGCGACCCCGGCGCTGGCCATGCCGAGCACTTTGGCGCGGGCAGTCAGACCGTGTTTTTTCACCGCTTCGGCGGACGCGAGAATCAGCGCCGCGGCACCGTCATTGACACCGGAGGCATTCCCGGCGGTGACGGTCTTGTCCGGGCCGTTGACCGGTTTCAGTTTGCTCAGTGCCTCAATTGTCGTGTCGGCGCGTGGATGCTCGTCATGGCTGACCACGGTTTCGCCTTTTTTATGGGCGATGCGGACTTCGACGATTTCTTCGGCGAAGTAGCCGGCAGCCTGCGCGGCTGCCGTACGCTGCTGACTGCGCAAGGCGAAAGCGTCCTGATCCTCGCGGGAAATTTCGTAGTCATCGGCGACGTTGTCGGCGGTCTGCGGCATCGCGTCGACGCCGTATTGCGCTTTCATCAACGGATTGATGAAACGCCAGCCGATGGTGGTGTCTTCCAGTTTCATGTTGCGCGAAAACGCCGCATCAGCCTTGCCCATCACGAACGGTGCGCGGGACATCGATTCGACGCCGCCGGCAATCGCCAGCTCCATCTCGCCGCTGGCAATCGCCCGGAATGCCGTGCCGATCGCGTCCATGCCCGAGGCGCAGAGACGATTGAGCGTCACACCCGGCACGGTCTCCGGCAGGCCGGCCAGCAACAACGCCATGCGCGCAACGTTGCGGTTGTCTTCGCCGGCCTGGTTGGCGCAACCGAGGAATACTTCGTCGATGGCGCTCCAGTCCACCGAGGGATTGCGTGCCATCAGAGCCTTGATCGGCACCGCAGCCAGATCGTCGGCGCGCACGGCGGACAAACCGCCGCCGAAACGGCCGATGGGGGTGCGGATCGCGTCGCAGATATAAACGTCACGCATCATGCTTCTCCCGGTGCCTGACCGTGGGCCGCAGCGGTACGCGCTTCAAGATCGCGCAACGCGGTCAGTTCGACGTCGGTCGGCTCCGCGGTGGTTTCGACGTTGTCAGCAAAACGAATCGCCCAACCGGTGGCCGCAACCACTTGCTCGCGGGTCACGCCCGGATGCAGTGCGGTGACCACGAACTCGTGGGTGCCCTCTTCCGGCTCCATGATGCACAGGTCGGTGATGATGCCGACCGGGCCGGCGCCCGGCAGGCCCAGACGTTTGCGCGAATCGCCGCCCTCGCCGTGACCGACCGAGGTAATGAAATCGAGCTTGTCGACAAACGAGCGTGCCGACTGTTTAAGGATGATCAGAACGCTTTTCGCCGAACCGGCAATTTCCGGCGCGCCACCGGCACCCGGCAGACGTACTTTCGGCGAGAAGTAATCACCGACCACGGTGGTGTTGATGTTGCCGAAGCGATCGACCTGCGCCGCGCCGAGAAAACCGACGTCGATGCGTCCGCCCTGCAACCAATAGCGAAAGATCTCACCGGTCGGGACGACAGTGTCGGCGGTTTCCGCCAGTTCGCCGTCACCGATGGACAGCGGCAGCACTGTCGGTTTGGCGCCAATCGGACCCGATTCGTAAATCAGCACCACGTCCGGCGACGAGGTCAGGCGTGCGAGGTTGGCGGCTTTCGATGGCAGGCCGATGCCGACGAAACATACCGAACCGTTCTTCAGACGACGGGCCGCGGCGACGGTCATCATTTCATTGGTGGTGTACGTCATTACTTGGCCTCCGAAGCAGCGGCCAATTTGGCCTGGAACTCGCTGAAGTCAGCGCAGCCATGGATGTATTCGTTGATCCACGCGGTAAACGTTTCACGGTCACGGGCGATCGGATCCCACGCTTGATAGAAACGATTGTCGCGTTCGGTGTAACCGTGGGCGTAGGACGGATGCGCGCCACCCGGCACATGGCAAACCGCGCTCAACGCCCAGGTCGGCAGCACGCAGGCGTTCATCGGCGCCTTGAGGTCGTCGACGATTTCTTCGACGGTGACGATGCAGCGCTTGGCCGCCAGTGCCGCTTCTTTCTGCACACCGAGAATGCCCCACAACAGCACGTTGCCCTTGCGGTCGGCTTTCTGTGCGTGGATCACGGTCACGTCCGGACGCACCGACGGCACTGCCGCCAACACTTCACCGGTGAACGGGCAGGTAACCGACTTGATCAGCGGATTGACCTTCGGCAGGTCGGAACCGGCGTAGGCGCGCAGCACCGCGAACGGTAGGCCGGAAGCGCCAGCGACGTAGGCATTGGCCAGATCGGCGTGGGAGTGTTCTTCGATTTCCAGCGGCTGCGGCCATTGTTTCTCGACCGCGTCACGCAGACGGTGCAGCGATCCCACACCCGGATTGCCCCCCCAGGAGAAAATCAGCTTGCGAGCACAACCGGCGCCGATCAGTTGGTCGTAGATCAGGTCAGGCGTCATCCGCACCAGGGTCAGATCTTTCTTGCCCTGACGAATGATTTCGTGACCCGCCGCCGTAGGGATCAGGTGCGTGAAGCCTTCGAGCGCGACGGTGTCGCCGTCGTTGACAAATTGCTTCACCGCGTCGTGCAGCGAAAGGATCTCAGCCATGGAGCGGGCTCCCGTTTTTGTAATGAATCGCCAGTGATAAAAAGGCGCGAGGTTCAGCGCCGGAGTCACTGCAGATTAAGCTTGGGAAATTCACCAAACAATCCGATAATCGACTGAGTGTTCGTTTATCGAACAGATTGTTGTCACCCTATCAATCTGTATTGACCCTTCGCGAGCCTGCTCGCGAAAGGGTCGGAACATTCACCGAAAATACTGACCGTGACCTCAAGTCGCATCCGCATGACTGACCATGCCTTTAATCACCACCGCAGTCGTGGCCAGCGCCGCCGGAATCACCAACGCCGTCAACACCTGCTCGAAATTCCAGCCCAGGCCCAACAACGTAGCGCCCATCCACGCCCCGAGAATCGCGCCAAAGCGGCCAATCCCGAGCATCCACGACACCCCGGTCGCCCGCCCCTGAGTCGGATAAAACCGCGCCGCCAGCGACGGCATTGCCGATTGCGCGCCGTTCACACACATCCCCGCCACCAGCACCAGCGTCGCGAGCAACGTGATATTGCCCAGACTCTGCCCCACGGCGTAGGCAAACACCCCGGCCAGCAGGTAGAAAATGCCGATAACCTTGTGCGGATTGAAGCGGTCCATCGCCCATCCCACAGCGACCGCGCTCAATACCCCGCCAAACTGGAACAACGCACCAATGAATGCCGCTTGTTCCATGCTCGCGCCGCTGTCACGCATCAGCGTCGGCAGCCAACTGGTCAGCAGATAAACAATCACCAGACCCATGAAATAGGTCAGCCACAGCAACAAGGTGCCGGTGCTGTAAGTGCCCGAGAAGATCACCGCGAACACATTGCGCGCCTTGACGGTTTTCTGTTCGGGCACGCTGAAACTGGAAGCTTGAGCGACGGTGACCGGGTCAATCGGCGCGAGGGTTTTGCGCACTTTGTCGGTGCCACGGTTGCGCACGACCAGGTAACGCGCCGATTCCGGCAGCCAGAACAGCAGCACCACAGCGAGGATCAGCGGCAGAATCCCGCCGATCAGCAACAAACTGTGCCAGCCGAACGCCGGGATCAGCTTCGCCGAAATAAAACCGCCACCGGCCATGCCGAGGTTGAAGCCGCAGAACATGCTGGTTACCAGCAGCGACTTCTTGCGCTCCGGGGTGTACTCCGACAACAACGTCGTCGCGTTCGGCATCCCTGCGCCCAGACCCAGCCCAGTCAGGAAACGCAGCACCAGCAATTGCTCGACATTGGTGCTGTACGCCGAGGCCAGGCTGAAAGCGCCGAACAGCACCACCGCCCCCACCAAGACGACTTTGCGCCCGAAACGGTCAGCCAAAGGCCCGGAACCGAGCGCGCCGAACACCATGCCGATCAGTGCGGCGCTCATCACCGGGCCGAGGCTGGCGCGGTCGATGCCCCAGTCCTGCGACAACGCCGGGGCAATGAAACCCATCGCGGCAGTGTCGAGGCCATCGAGAAAGACAATCAGGAAACACAGGATCACCACCCTCCACTGATAGCGCGAGATCGGTTGGGCGTTGATGAAGGTCTGCACATCGAGGCACTGACCTACAGCGGACTGAGGCTGGTTCATTATTTTTATTCCACGCAAAAAACGCAGTCGAACGGCGGCCGGCCAAGGAGCGGCTCGGGCACAAGAATAGAAGGTCTGGATCAGGCGTTGCGGTGAACCCGGCAACAGGGGATGGGGCTGAGACAGTCGGGGAACGTGCGCATGGTGAGTTGCCTCTTGTCATTATTATGGGAGTCGACAATCCGGCGGGCTCATTCACATCAGCGCCGGATGACGCTGCCGCGACATTAATGATCCGAGGGTTTTAGCGTCAATTCGATAAACGCAACACTGTGCGTTTATCGAACAGCTTCATCAGGCGAACAACTGTGCGCTGAGGTCGCGGCTGGCGCTGAGCAGGCCCGGCAGGAAGCGTTGCTCAAGCTCGGTACGACTGACGCGGCCGGCGTGGGTACTGACGTTGAGCGCGGCGACCACTTGCCCCGAAGCATCGTAGACCGGCACGGCAATCGAACGCAGGCCCTGCTCCAGTTCCTGATCGACAATGCACCAGCCTTGTTGCCGCACTTCTTGCAGGCATTCAAGCAACGCCGCGGGTGTGTGAATCGTGCGGCTGGTCTTGGCAACCAGTTCGGCGTGGTCGAGGTATTCGCCCAGGGACGTGTCGTCCAGCGCCGCCAGCAGAATCCGCCCCATCGATGTGCAATAGGCCGGCAGACGCCCGCCCACCGACAGATCCACCGAAATCAGACGCTGAGTAGTCGCGGAGCGGGCGATATAAAGAATGTCATCGCCCTCAAGCGTGGCCATGTTGCAGGCTTCGTGCAGTTGCTCGCTCATACGGTCGAGGTACGGCTGCGCGGAGACGGCCAACGGTGTCGAGGATAAATAGGCGTGGCCGAGGGTCAGTACTTTCGGCAGCAACGAGTAGGTGCGACCGTCAGTCGTGGCGTAGCCGAGCTTGATCAACGTGTGCAGGCAACGGCGCACGGCGGCGCGGGGGATTTCCGTGCGATGGCTGATCTGGGCGATGGTCAGATGACGCTTGCGCTCCTGAAAGGCCTGCACCACTGCCAGGCCACGGGCCAGTGAAGTCATGAAGTCCGGATCACCGGTCAGCGCCTGAATGCGTTTGGCCGGCGAGGCAACAATCGGCGGCGCCACTGAGGTAAAGGAGTTGCGCATTTGATCGTTCATTTCTTGTCCTTGGTTCCGGCACGGATCAATGGCTATACAAGCGACTCCCGGGGAGATGCACAAGGGCGGAGACGCCAAGATTGGGCGATTATCGAACCGTCGACCGATTATCGCAATGGCTCCAGGCTCGCAGCTCAGGCGCCTTATTACCGAGGATTGAACTTCGATGCAGCATTGACGCTGCGTTTAGTTGTTCGACTAAATGGCGCCAGAAACTGATCACCTGACAAACAAGGCAACACCCCGCCGACAACTTCTGTTAAAAGTTGTGAGTCACAAAACAATCACACATCCGGAACCGTTTTTAACTTGGCAGAGATAGTCAATTTCGAATCGACCGCTATAATGCAAGTCAGTGGCTTGTCGTTTGTTCTTTGATAACGACGCCACCCGCTGACGCGATGTCCATCGCGGTCAGCCCGGCCAGCGCCTGACGCTCATACTCATGCACCGCCAGCACGCTTGCTGATTACTGGAAACTGATGCTGCGTCAGTTTTAATCTGGTGACGTAGCCGCCTGCAACATGGAAGTCTTGATCGTTCTGCCGAAACCACCAATGCCCACTCTGGCATTGAGCCCTCGGCGGGTTCGTTCAATCGATTTGTTGCCGTGCGATTCGCCAGACATTTAACTCAACTCAAACAGGTAGCACTGTGACGAAAGACGAACTGCGCGCGGAACTTGAGCGCCAGGAACAACGTTACAAGGATGTTTACGGCGGGGAAGTGACCACCTACGCCGCTCAACCCGAACCAGAACGCAAGGCATGGCGTAAACGGCCGACCGTTCAGGATCAGGTTTTCCAGCAAGAACTGAAAAAGATGGAAGAAGAACTCAAAACCGAAGAGCCATAAGTCACGGTTTTTTGCTTCTTTGAAGGTTTGCGTCAGCACCGGCTACAAGCGCGGTGTAACGACGAAGCCTTGCGCGCCCGCTACCCGCGGGCAGCGGCTATTTCCCCGTCCCGCAGGCTGAAGGGACGCTTCAGACAGGTTTCACAGATATTTCAGACAAGCGTTTGAGCCCTTCGCGCACCTGCAAAATCTATGAGCTGAAAGACCTTTTTTCAAGTAATTCAATGACTTGAAAAACCTTGCGTGACGCTTGGTTTTAATGCGCTGCAACAAATTAAATCGAAGAAGAATGTTACCGATGAGCAGGTAGGGCATCGATTTCGAGACTTTTCTGGCATAATCGCGCCCCCTTACGACCGGGTCAGAAAACCTTCATGATCGATTTATTCAGCGGACTGGATGCTTGGGTGCTTGTGAGCCTCTTGCTCGCCCTGACGTTTGTCCTCGCCTTCGAGTTCATCAATGGATTTCATGACACCGCTAACGCGGTAGCCACTGTTATCTACACCAAAGCCATGCCGCCTCATCTGGCGGTGTTCTTTTCCGGTGTGTTCAATTTCCTCGGCGTGCTGCTGGGCGGCGTTGGCGTGGCGTATGCCATTGTTCACTTGCTGCCGGTGGAACTGCTGATCAATGTGAACACCGGCCATGGCTTGGCGATGGTGTTTTCGTTGCTTGCCGCGGCAATCACCTGGAACCTTGGCACCTGGTACTTCGGTATCCCGGCGTCGAGCTCGCACACCTTGATCGGTTCGATCCTTGGTGTCGGCCTGGCCAATGCCCTGATCAACGATATTCCGTTGGCAGACGGCGTGAACTGGCAGAAGGCAATCGATATCGGCGCCTCGCTGGTGTTCTCGCCAATGGCCGGCTTCCTGATCGCGGCACTGGTGCTGATCGGCCTGAAATGGTGGCGCCCGCTGTCGAAGATGCACAAGACGCCGGAACAGCGCCGCAAGCTTGACGACAAGAAGCACCCACCGTTCTGGAACCGTCTGGTTCTGGTGATCTCGGCCATGGCCGTGAGCTTCGTGCACGGCTCCAACGATGGCCAGAAAGGCATCGGCCTGATCATGCTGGTGTTGATCGGTATCGTTCCTGCGCAGTTCGTACTCGACCTGAACAGCACGACTTACCAGATCGAACGCACCCGCGACGCGACGCTGCACTTGAGCCAGTTCTATCAGCGTAACGCCGACTCCCTCGGCGAGTTCCTGGCCCTGGGCAAAAGCGTAGAAGGCGACCTGCCGGAGAAATTCCGCTGCAACCCGCAGCAGACCGAACCGACCATCAATGCCCTGCTCCACACTCTTAAAGGTGTTGCGGACTACCATTCGCTGTCGTCGGAAAGCCGCGTAGAAGTTCGTCGCTACCTGCTGTGCCTGGACGACACCGCGAAGAAAGTCAGCAAGTTGCCAGTCCTGGAAGCCCGTGAAAAGGCTGACCTGGATAAACTGCGTAAAGACCTGACCACCACCACTGAATACGCGCCGTTCTGGGTGATTCTGGCGGTTGCGCTGGCCTTGGGCCTGGGCACCATGGTGGGTTGGAAACGCGTGGTACTGACCATCGGCGAGAAGATCGGCAAGCAAGGCATGACCTATTCTCAGGGCATGTCGGCGCAGATCACTACTGCCAGTTTGATTGGCTTGGCCAACATCTTCAGTCTGCCGGTGTCTACCACTCACGTTCTGTCCTCGGGCGTGGCTGGCACCATGGTCGCGAACAAGAGCGGCCTGCAAGGTGGCACGGTTCGCACCATTCTGTTGGCCTGGGTGTTGACCCTGCCGGCAACCGTGGGACTGTCGGCCGGGTTGTTCTGGTTGGCGTCGAAGGCGCTGGGTAGCTGATAGTTAGCGGTCAATGAAAAAGGCGCGATTCGAGAGGATCGCGCCTTTTTTTGTGTTTAGGGGTTGGGGTTCTTGGGGTTTGGGGGCATATCCGTTGCTGCGGTTATGGCTGCTTAGGGTTTCGCTCTTACAGCGAGTCACCTTTTCCAGACGCCGAAAAGGTAACCCAAAAGGCTTGGCCCCGGCGTACGGCACTTCGCTCGGGCTCAGTGTTCCCTCGCTGCGGTGTCCATCCGGGGGCATCGCCTACGGTTTGCTGCGCTGCACCTCCTCTCGATGTGTTTGGCTTCGCCAAACGGCGCTGCGCGCCTAACCCCCGGATGAACACCTCCGCTCGGCCTGCCGAAGGGGCTGGAGAGCAACAGCCAAAGCAGATCAAAAAAACGCAGCCTGACTTCCCCTGTAGGAGCTGCCGAAGGCTGCGATCTTTTGATTTTGTTGTTTTTTGGGGGGGTGGAGTTGGGGGCATATCCGTTGCTGCGGGTGATGTTTCTGGCGGTTTCGCTCTTACAGCGAGTCACCTTTTCCAGACGCCGAAAAGGTAACCCAAAAGGCTTGGCCCCGGCGTACGGCACTTCGCTGAGGCTCAGTGTTCCCTCACTACGGTGTCCATCCGGGGGCATCGCCTACGGTTTGCTGCGCTGCACCTCCTCTCGATGTATTTGGCTTCGCCAAACGGCGCTGCGCGCCTAACCCCCGGATGAACACCTCCGCTCGGCCTGCCGAAGGGGCTGGAGAGCAACAGCCAAAGCAGATCAAAAAAACGCAGCCTGACTTATCCCCTGTAGGAGCTGCCGAAGGCTGCGATCTTTTGATTTTGTTGTTTAGGGGTTGGGTTTTGGGGGCATATCCGTTGCTGCGGTTATGGCTGCTTAGGGTTTCGCTCTTACAGCGAGTCACCTTTTCCAGACGCCGAAAAGGTAACCCAAAAGGCTTGGCCCCGGAGTGGAGGGATTGATCCGGGGGTGGGAGCGCAGCGACCGTTTGGCGCAGCCAAATGCATCGAGAGGAGGTGCAGCGCAGCAAACCGTAGGCGATGCGCCCGGATCAATCCCGGAGCGAAGGAACCCGAGCCCCAGCGAGGGCCGTACGTCAGGGTAAAGCCTTTTGGGTTACCTTTTCGGCGTTTGGAAAAGGTGACCCGCCGTAAGGGCGGAACCCTAATCAGCCATCACCCAAAAAACGGATATACCTCAAAAACACCCCACAACATGGTCGGCCCACAGGCCGCCAAGGCAAAAAAAAAGGGCAACCGAAGTTGCCCAAAATGCCTTGCGTGCTCATCAAACCTGAAAGGGAATCAAGGCTTCTTGCGCTTGTTCGCATCCTTCCAGATAAAAAATCCAAACCCTGCAAAAAACAGAACCATGAGGCCGACGGTCAGCACTCCGGCAAACACCACGTTATCGAAAAACATGACTGGCCTCCTGGCCCTGCTCTGCTGCGATGGAGCTAAGTTACCAAACGCACAGGCGCACAAATTGACCGGGATCAATACCAGCAAAGAAGGGAGATAAAGGCGGGAAAATAACTGACCTGCATCAACAGATGCAGGGGGAGATCAACGCTTTTTCGGTTTGTTTTTCGACTTTTTCTTGGCTTTTCCCAACGGCATCGCCTGCTCGAAGGCATTGCGCACTTCGTTCAGACGCTTCTCTTTGATGTCGTGTATGCGCTTGGCGCGCTCGGCATTGAGGTCAATCAGTGTGTCGTCTTGGCTCATGGCAACAGGCATCGCTTGAAATAATCACAACTGCCGTTTCGCCGGCAGGACTGCGCCAATAATGCAGCCTGACGCGAGCGCTGAACAGCCATCGACACAACGCACCTTCAACAATTGATGTACCCGCGGCCGGATTTCCACGCACAATCGGCGTCTGGAATCAGGCCCCAAAGGATGTTTGCCGTGCCGTTGCATCAGGATCTGCCACCACTGATGGCCCTGCGCGCCTTTGAGGCCGTGGCCCGCCACTTGAGTTTCATCAAGGCTGCCGATGAGTTGTCGGTGACGCAAAGTGCGATCAGCCACCAAGTGCAAAAGCTTGAAGAATTCCTCAACCTGCGCCTGTTTGTCCGGCGCACACGGGCCATCGACCTGACGCCCGCCGGCACGGCGTATTACCGGCAGATCGAACCCGCTCTCGCCGCCATCGCCCAAGCCACCCGGCAGCTGCGCGGCGATCAACCGGCCACTCTGCGCATCGGCCTGCTCGCCTCCTTCGCCACGTTATGGCTGGCTCCGCGACTGGCGGATTTCAACGCAAAACATCCGCACATTCATGTCGAACTGCTGCCCGCCGTGCAATTGGCGGATGTCGGCGGTGGCGAAGTCGATCTGGCGATCCGCTATGGCAAGGGCGGCTGGCCGAAAGTCCGCGCCCGGCGCTTCATGAGCGAAACCCTGACCCCGGTATGCAGCCCCGCCGCCAAGGCTAAAGGTGTCAATAATGGGCCGCTGTTGATGGCCAAGTCGCACCAGCCGTTCGAATGGATCGACTGGCAGCAACACAGCGGCATCGATCTTGCTCATGTGCCCAGCGTCATGCTGCACGACTACAACATCGTGGTCGAATCCGCCGTCGCCGGCCAAGGCATCGCGATGGGTCGCCAGCGCCTGATCGAACGCCGACTCAAGGAAGGTGCGCTGGTGCCAGCCTTCGACACCCCGCCCATGCACGGTGAAATCGGATACTGGCTGGTCACGCCCGAACGTCCGCCAAGCCTGGCTGTGCAGAGTTTCAGCCAGTGGCTAGAAGTGATTGCCGACGCATGAGTTATTTGGATACGTCAGATTAAATCTATCCGTTTGTCCACCCCGCTACTCGGCAACATGCTGAAGTCCTTATTCCGGAGGACTTGCCATGACCGACTCACTCACCCAACGCATCCAGCAACTCGGCCTGCAACTGCCCGCGCCGAGCCAGCCTATCGCCAATTACATCAGTCACGTCGTCAGCCAGAACCAGCTATTCATTTCTGGGCAGATTCCGCTGCTGGACGGCAAACCCGCATTCATCGGCCGACTCGGCGAAGTAATCTCCGAAGAGGAAGGGGTCAACGCCGCCGAACTCGCTGGGTTGGGCCTGCTCGCACAGTTGAGTGATGCCTTGGGTGACGATTTGAACAAACTGGCGCGGATCATTCGTCTCGGTGTTTTTGTTGCCGCCACGCCTGACTTCCAGCGTCAGGGTGCAGTCGCCAATGGCGCATCGAATCTGCTGGTCAATGCCCTGGGCGAAAAGGGCCGCCATGTACGCACGGCGGTCGGTGTTTCCAGCCTGCCAAGTGGCGTTGCGGTGGAAATCGACGCGATCTTCGAGCTCCAGCCGTGAATGTCGAGGACATCGCGTTTCTGCGATCAAGAACCCCGGGGTGCAATAACGTCATCCACTTCAACCACGCCGGTGCCTCACTGCCGAGCCAAGCCACCCTCGATGCCGTGATCGCACAACTGCAACGCGAAGCGCTTGGCGGGCCCATGGAAGCGGCCGACGGTGAGGTGCAGGAAAGGGCTCGAACCGCCGCCGCGGCGCTGCTCAATGCGCAACCCGAAGACATCGCGTTTGCCAGCAGCGGCTCGGCCGCCTGGAGTCAGGCGTTCAACGCACTGGAACCGTGGCAGCCGGGCGAGCGGATCTTGGTGGGGCGCCATGAATGGGCCGGCAATCTGGCCTGCATGGTTGAGGCGGTGAAGGCCGGCGCGCGGCTGGAGGTGATTCCCTGCGACGCCAACGGAGCCGTCGACCCGCAGGCACTGGCGCAGATGATTGATCGCAATGTGCGCCTGATCGCTCTGACCTGGCTGCCCGCCAACGGCGGTCTGATCAACCCGGCGGCGCAGATCGGTGCGGTCGCACAGCGTCACGGCATTCCCTACTTCATCGACGCCGGCCAAGCGTTGGGGCAGTTGCCCTGTGATGTTCAGGCCCTGCAATGCGACGTGCTCAAGGGCGCCGGGCGCAAGTTTCTGCGGGGCCCGCGCGGCACTGCGCTGCTGTATATCCGCGCGCAGTTCCTGCAACGCTTGCTGCCGGCACAACGCGATGTACTGTCGGCGCCGTGGGACGGCCAGCGCTTCAATTTGCGCAATGACGCCCGGCGTTTCGAAACCAGTGAAGTGTCACTGGCCTTGCTGGCCGGACTGGCCAATGCGTTGGAGGAACACAATCGAATCGGCGCGATTTCGATTCGGCGGCGCATTGAACAATCAAGCCGCCTGCTGCGTGAGCGTTTGCAGACGATTCCCGGCCTGACCCTGCGCAATCTCGGCGCGGCGCAGCTGCAATCCGGGCTGATCGCCTTCACGCTCAAAGGTTGGGACTGTGTTGCGCTCAAGCAGACACTGGCCGCACGCCGCATCAATATCGGCGCCAATGGCGTCGCCTACACGCCGCTGGACATGCAAGCACGCGGGCTGGAGAGCATTGCGCGGGTGTCGGTGAGTTATCTGAATACGGAAGAGGAAATCGAAGTGTTGCTGGCAAATCTGGCTGAACTGGCCGCTCAGCCTCAGATTTCGATGTCGACCCACAGGCCCTGACGCGGCTGATCTTCCATCAGCGGCACCACCGGCACGGTGTTGTCGGCATTCAGTTCATGGCCCGGCACGGCGAGGTGTTCTTCGGGGTCTTCATCAGCTTCGCGGCGGCGGCGATCGCGTTCTTGCTGACGGCGCTGTTCCTCGCGCGCCATCAGTCTGTCCTCTTCAGGATCGCGCTTTTGCAGATCGATCGTGCTTTCGTTGGAGCTTTCCTGCACCGGTACCACCGGAGGAATGTCCGGCCGCTGGCGGATCGGATCCTGCTGGGAAGTGATCGGCACAGCGCTCAGGGGGAGCATCGGTGGCAACATATAAAGGGTCTCCTGTCAGCAGGCTATCGGCTGCGGCGAAGGTGCCTTGAGCCACTGGTCGCAAATCTGTGACGCACTTGGCACCTGCAGGAGCTGCCGAAGGCTGCGACCTATAATCGGACAACACAGATCGCCAGCGTTCCCGAAGATCAAAAGATCGCAGCCTGCGGCAGCTCCTACCCCAGTAATCCTTTGGCCTCAGGGTCGCATTCCGTTAAGATAGCCCGCTTTTTCAAGGTGGGAGTCAGGCAGCATGGCGCAGCAGTATCAACCGGGGCAACGCTGGATCAGTGACAGCGAAGCAGAGCTTGGTTTAGGCACCGTTCTGGCACAGGACGGCCGCTTGTTGACCGTGCTTTACCCGGCCACTGGCGAAACCCGCCAGTACGCGCTACGGAATGCGCCCCTCACTCGCGTGCGGTTCTCGCCGGGCGACAGCATTACCCACTTCGAAGGCTGGAAGATGACTGTCCAGCAAGTTGACGATGTCGACGGCCTGATGGTTTATCACGGCCTCAACGCGCAGAACGAAGCCGTCACCCTGCCGGAAACCCAGCTGTCGAACTTCATTCAGTTCCGTCTGGCCAGCGACCGTCTGTTCGCCGGCCAGATCGACCCGCTGGCGTGGTTCTCGCTGCGCTACAACACCCTCGAACACACCAGCCGTCAGTTGCAGTCCTCGCTTTGGGGCCTGGGCGGCGTGCGTGCGCAGCCGATCGCGCACCAATTGCACATTGCCCGTGAAGTCGCTGACCGTATCGCACCGCGTGTATTGCTGGCCGACGAAGTGGGTCTGGGTAAAACCATCGAAGCCGGTCTGGTGATCCATCGCCAACTGCTCTCGGGTCGCGCCAATCGCGTGCTGATCCTCGTGCCGGAGAACCTTCAGCACCAGTGGCTGGTGGAAATGCGCCGCCGCTTCAACCTGCAGGTCGCGCTGTTCGACGAAGAACGCTTCATCGAAAGCGATGCCAGCAACCCGTTCGAAGACACCCAACTGGCGCTGGTAGCGCTGGAATGGCTGGTCGACGATGAAAAGGCGCAGGACGCGCTGTTCGCCGCTGGCTGGGATCTGTTGGTGGTCGACGAAGCCCACCACCTGGTCTGGCACGAAGACAAGGCCAGCCCGGAATACACCCTGGTCGAGCAACTCGCTGAAACCATTCCGGGCGTGCTGCTGCTCACCGCCACCCCGGAACAACTCGGTCAGGACAGCCACTTCGCCCGTCTGCGCCTGCTCGATCCAAACCGTTTCCATGACCTGGCCGCCTTCCGCGCCGAGAGCGACAACTATCGCCCGGTGGCCGAAGCCGTTCAGGAGCTGCTGGACAAAGGGCGCCTGTCGCCTGAAGCGCACAAAACCATCCATGGTTTCCTCGGCAACGAAGGCGAAGCCTTGCTGACCGCGGTCAACGATGGCGACAGCGAAGCCAGCGCCCGCCTCGTGCGTGAACTGCTCGACCGTCACGGCACTGGCCGCGTGCTGTTCCGTAACACCCGCGCCGCCGTGCAGGGTTTCCCGGAGCGCAAACTGCACCCGTACCCGCTGCCGTGCCCGGACGAATATCTGGAGCTGCCGCTGGGCGAACACGCCGAGCTGTACCCGGAAGTCAGCTTCCAGGCGCAGCCGGACGCCAGCGAAGAAGAACGCTGGTGGAAATTCGACCCACGCGTCGAGTGGCTGATCGATCAGCTGAAGATGCTCAAGCGCACCAAAGTGCTGGTGATCTGCGCCCACGCCGAAACCGCGATGGACCTGGAAGACGCCCTGCGCGTGCGCTCCGGCATCCCGGCCACGGTGTTCCATGAAGGCATGAACATCCTTGAACGTGACCGTGCTGCTGCCTACTTCGCCGACGAAGAATTTGGCGCGCAAGTGCTGATCTGCTCGGAAATCGGCAGTGAAGGTCGCAACTTCCAGTTCGCTCACCACCTGGTGCTGTTCGATCTGCCGTCGCACCCGGACCTGCTCGAGCAGCGTATCGGTCGTCTCGACCGGATCGGCCAGAAGCACATCATCGAACTGCACGTGCCGTACCTGGAAACCAGCCCGCAAGAGCGTCTGTTCCAGTGGTACAACGAAGCGCTGAACGCGTTCCTCAACACCTGCCCGACCGGCAACGCCTTGCAGCATCAGTTCGGCCCGCGCCTGCTGCCGCTGCTGGAAGAAGCCGACGACAGCGAATGGCAAGCGTTGATCGACGAAGCGCGCACTGAACGCGAACGTCTTGAAGAAGAGCTGCACACCGGTCGCGACCGTCTGCTGGAACTCAACTCCGGCGGTTCGGGCGAAGGCGATCAGTTGGTCGAGGACATCCTTGAGCAAGACGATCAGTTCGCCCTGCCGATCTACATGGAAACCCTGTTCGACGCGTTCGGCATCGACAGCGAAGACCATTCGGAAAACGCCCTGATCCTCAAGCCGAGCGAGAAGATGCTCGACGCCAGCTTCCCGCTGGGCGACGACGAAGGCGTGACCATCA
>NZ_JBIUWQ010000008.1:133810-141214 GCF_044743525.1 Pseudomonas sp. NPDC087598
CGAGAAGACATGCAGTTCATCACCTGGGAACACCCGATGGTGCAGGGCGGCATGGATCTGGTGCTGTCCGGTTCGATGGGCAACACCGCCGTCGCGCTGATCAAGAACAAGGCGCTGAAACCGGGCACCGTGTTGCTCGAACTGCTGTATGTCAGCGAAGTGGTTGCGCCACGCTCGCTGCAGCTGGGTCGTTACCTGCCGCCGGCCGCCCTGCGCTGCCTGCTCGATGCCAACGGCAACGATCTGTCGGCGCGCGTATCGTTCGAAACCCTCAACGATCAACTGGAAAGCGTGCCGCGTGCCAGCGCCAACAAGTTCATCCAGGCCCAGCGCGATCAACTGACGCCACGGATCAACGCCGGCGAAGACAAGATCACCCCGCGTCACGCCGAGCGTGTGGCCGAGGCACGCCGTCGTCTGGCGGCCGACACCGACGAAGAACTGGCGCGCCTGACCGCGTTGCAAGCGGTCAACCCGACCGTGCGTGACAGCGAACTGGTAGCGTTGCGTGAACAGCGTGAGCAGGGTCTGGCGATGCTGGACAAGGCTGCTTTGCGACTGGAAGCGATTCGAGTGTTGGTGGCGGGCTAAACCGCCCTGCTCCAGCGCTGAAAACAAAAAGGCTCGCAGCAATGCGGGCCTTTTTGTTTGCCTGTTATTTATCCGGTGATGCTACTGGCCCTTTCGCGAGCAGGCTCGCTCCCACAGGGATTGTGTTCACGCTGGAGATCCAATGTGGGAGTGAGCCTGCTCGCGAAAGCGGTTATGCCGTCGCCGCTGCAACCTCTGGCTCAACGACAGCAACCAACCCCTCCTTCATCCGCTGCGCATCCCGCACAAAACAGCGCGCCGCCAGAAACAGAAACACCATGGTCAAGAACAGCGCCACCGGGATCAGATACATAGCGTCGTGCAGCCCAACTGCCTTGAACGCTTCGGTCATCTGCTCCGCCCCCGCCGAAAGCATCGCGGTATGCGCGAAATGATCCGACAACCCGCCGACCACCACCGGCCCCAAACCACCGCCGAGCAAATACAACCCGGCAAAGAACAACGCCATCGCCGTCGCCCGCAAGCGCGGTTCGACCACGTCCTGAATCGCCGTGTACACGCAGGTGTAGAAGTTATAGGCAAACAGCCAACCGACGCTGAACAGCGCAACAAACACGCCAATCTCGATCCGCCCGGCATGCAGCGCCCACGCCGTGCACAGGGTCGAGATGATCAGGCTGAACGCGGCGAACAACAGCCGTCCATTGGCCACGCGTTGGTGAATCTTGTCAGCGATCCAGCCACCGAGGGTCAGGCCGATCAGCCCGGTCACGCCGACAATCAACCCGGTCGCCACCGCCGCTTCCTGCAACGGCATGAGGAAATAGCGTTGCAGCATCGGCACCAGGAACGAGTTGCAGGCATAGGTGGCGAAGTTGAAGCACAAGCCGGCCATCACCAGCCACAGGAAGGTCGGCACGGCGAGGATCCGGCGGACAGGTTTGTCGACTTTCTCCTGCGAGACCTGCACGGTTTCCGCCGCGCCGCGCTTTGGCTCCTTGATGAAAAACATGAAGATCGCGAGGATCAGCCCCGGTACGGCGGCTATGAAGAACGGCGCGCGCCAGCTGTCGAATGCCTTGACCATCCAGCCGATCGTGAAGAACGCCAGCAGCAGCCCCAGCGGCAGACCGAGCATGAAAATACCCATGGCCCGCGCCCGACGGTGGGCCGGAAACAGATCACCGATCAGCGAGTTGGCGGCCGGTGCGTAACTGGCCTCGCCGATACCGATGCCCATGCGCACGATCAAAAAGCTCCAGAAGCTGCCAACCAGACCGTTGACCGCGGTCAGCGCACTCCACGTCGCCAGGCCCCAGCCCATCAGTTTGCTGCGTGAGCCGGTGTCGGCCATGCGCCCGAGTGGCAGGCCGGCAATCGCATAAACGATGGTGAACGCCGTGCCGACGATCCCCAGCTGAAAGTCGCTGAGGTGCCATTCCATGCGGATCGGTTCGATGATGATCGCCGGGATGGTGCGGTCGAAGAAGTTGAACAGGTTGGCGAGGAACAGCAGGAACAGAATGCGCCAGGCATTCGCCGCTTGGGTCGAGTTCTGCATGGGTCCGTCTCTTTATTGTTATTAGGGCTTCACTGCCGACGCATCCGAGCCCGGAACCTGCAATCTAGTCAGGCTGGCAGAGGCTGTCTGTGATCATTCGTCTGCCTGATATCGGGCCATGGCACTGTAACGAAACGTAAGCCCTTGATAACGCTGAAGTCCCTTGAAACCCGGGGCTTTCGTGGCAAAACCTTGCCACAAAAAAATAGTTTCTCGCCCCCCTTCCCAAGTTCGTGGCGAAGCCTAGAATGGCGACCGGATCCGCCCGGATCTCCCGATCAATCCCTTTGATACCCGCCCCCATGTCCGAAGTCAGTCCGTGCCTGAATTGCGGTGCCTGCTGTTCCCATTTTCGCGTGTCTTTTTTCTGGGGTGAGTGCGCCTCATCCGGGGGCACCGTGCCCGATGAACTGGTCACGCAGATCAGCCCCAGCCGGGTGGCGATGAACGGCACCGACTGCAAATCGCCGCGCTGCACGGCATTGGTCGGTGAAGTGGGCAGCAACGTGCAGTGCTCGATCTATGAGCAGCGCTCCAGCCCCTGCCGTGAATTCGAATCGTCGTGGGAAAACGGCGAACAGAACGTCGACTGCGACAAGGCCCGCGCGCGCTTCGGTTTGCCGCCCCTGCAACCCGACTGGGCCGAGATTCCTTTCGACAAGAGCGCCTGACCCTTAGCGCCAATCGCTATGAGCCTAATGTCAAAATCATTAGGGCCAATGTGCCACTATCGCTTGCACCCCGAAAACGGCCTCTATACTCCAGTCATTCGCCTGCGTTGACGACGCAGTAAGGACGACTTCAGAGACGGGGCATGCTATGGAGTGGCTTGGTTTGCAGTTTGTTACCGAGCTGCCGGAGAGCGGGCAGGTCATTCTTGAATGCACACACAACCCCTTGCTGGTGCTGGTGGCTTATCTGGTCGCTTGCGCCGCGAGTTTCGCTACCCTCGACATGGCCGAACGGGTCGGCCACGCTGAAGATCCCGGCTCACAGCGACTGTGGCGCTGGATCGGCGCAACGTGCCTGGCCGGCGGCATCTGGGCCATGCACTTTATCGGCATGCTCGCCTTCCAGGCGCCGATCGACATTCAGTACGACTTGCCGATCACCCTGTTTTCCCTGCTGATTGCCCTGCTCGCTTCATGGCTGGCCATGCACACGCTGAGCGAGGCGCTACCCAGCCTGATGCATTACCTGAAAACCGCCATCGTCATCGGCCTGGGCATTGCCGGCATGCACTACGTCGGCATGGCCGCGATGCACTCGGTCGCCACGGCTTACTACCAGCCCGTGTTGTTCAGCCTGTCGATCGTGATTGCCATCGTCGCCAGTTTCGCAGCTTTGTGGGTCGCAGGTTACTTGCGCGAAGGCAGTGGCGTCTTTCATCAGATGCTCAAGTACACCGCTGCGCTGATTCTCGGCGCCGGCATCATCAGCATGCATTTTACCGGCATGGCCGCACTTCACTTGGTGATGCCCGAAGGCAGCGTGCCAACCCTGGCGGCAGAAACCGGCCATATGCAACTGGGCCTGACGGTGGCGGTGATCACGTTGCTGATCCTCGGCAGCGCAATCAGCGCAGCGTTGGCCGACAAAAAGCTGCAGAACAAGGAACATGACCTGCGCCGGGTCAACGCCTTGCTCAGCCAACTCGATCAGGCACGCATGTCGCTGCAACAAGTGGCCAATTACGACGCCCTGACCAATCTGATCAACCGTCGCGGCTTCAACCAGATCTTCGCCGAAAAGCTCAGCCAGAAAGCCACCGAAGGCGGCATGCTCGCGGTGATGTTTCTCGATATCGACCACTTCAAGCGGATCAACGACAGCCTCGGCCACGACGCCGGCGACGCCTTGCTCAAGGTCATCGCCAATCACATCAAAGGCTCGGTGCGCAGCCATGACGATGTGGTGGCGCGTTTCGGTGGCGATGAGTTTTGCATCCTGATCGGCCTGAATGACCGTGAAGAGGCGCGCGGCATGGCGCAACGGATCATGCTGAAAATGAAAGAGCCGATCGAACTCGCCGGACGCCGGATGGTGATGACCACCAGCATCGGCATCAGCCTGTATCCGGAAGACGGCACCACTTGCGAGGAACTGCTCAAACACGCGGATCTGGCGCTGTATCAGTCCAAAGGCGCGGGACGCAACGGCTTGCACTTTTTCAGCTCCAACCTCAAAACCCGCGCCAGCTTCGAGCTGCAACTGGAGGAAGAACTGCGCCATGCCCTGCGCGAAGAAAACGGTCTGATGCTGTATTACCAGCCGATCTTCGAACTGAAAACCGGCCGGGTCACCAAGCTCGAAGCGTTGATCCGCTGGCAGCATCCGCTCCATGGCCTGCTGACCCCGGACCGCTTTATCAGCATCGCCGAAAACAATGGTCTGATCGCCGAGCTGGACAACTGGGTCTTGCGTCGCGCCTGCAAGGATCTGGGGGAACTGTCCCGCCATGGCTGCGAAGAACTGAAAATCGCCTGGAACTGCTCACCACTGAACCTCGCTCGGGAAGAGCTGGCGGACGAAATCGAAAGTGCATTACGCACCGCAGGCGTCGCGCCGGAGCGTCTGGAACTGGAAGTCACCGAAAACGCCCTGATGGGCAACATCGCCAACACCCTGGTGCTGTTGCGGCAGATCCGCGCCCTCGGTGTGTCGCTGTCGATCGATGACTTCGGCACCGGCTATTCATCGCTCGCCTATCTCAAGCGACTACCGCTTAACACCCTGAAAATCGACCGTTCGTTCATTCTCGATATTCCCAAAGCCACGGCAGACATGGAGATCGTCCAGGCGATCATCGTCATGGCGCACACCCTGCATTTGCAGGTGGTCACCGAAGGCGTGGAAAGCCTGGAGCAATACGAGTTCCTTGAGCGTTCGGGCTGCGATTTCATTCAGGGTTACCTGCTCAGCCGCCCGGTGCCGCTGGACGAGTTGCGCCCGGTGCTGGAGGAAATCAATCAGCGCAAACATTCACACACGGTCAATCCGTTGATTCTGGCGCGCGGTACATTTGCACCAGTGTCGCTGGATCTTTCGCCAAAAAGCCTTGCGCCCCGTGCAGGCGCATCAATTGTGCGGCCAATCCGCTGATCGGCGTTGCGGAGCCTTGCTCGCGGGAAAACTTCACCGCCGTATCAAGATCCTTGAGCAGTGTGCGCACGTGCCATTTGATCGGTTCAAAACGGCTTTCGGCCATTTGCGGGGCGAGAATCTGCAACGGTTTCGAATCGGCAAAACCACCGGCCAACGCTTCGGCAATCAGACTGGCATCGACTCCCGCCTGCTCGGCCAGCGCCACCACCTCGGCAATTACCAGCGCATTGCAGGCCACGATCATCTGATTACAGGCCTTGGTCACCTGACCGGCGCCGACGCCGCCCATGTGCGTAACGCGTTGCCCCAGACCGAGCAGCACCGGGCGCACCCGCTCAAGGTCCGCCACCTCGCCACCGACCATGATTGCCAGGCTACCGGCCTCGGCCCCGACCACGCCACCGGAGACCGGCGAGTCCAGCCAGGTCATGCCGGTTTGCTCCAGCAACTGCGCCGCCATCTCACGGGTCGCCGTCGGCTCAAGACTGGAAAAGTCCACCAGCAACTGACCGTGCTGCGCGCCCTCGGCAACACCGGCCGGGCCAAACACCACCTCACGCACCACCGCCGTGTCCGCCAGGCACAACATCACCACGTCGGCGTGTTCACACAGTTCACCAGGGCTGGCTACCTGTCGGGCACCGGCCTCGACCAGTGGCGCGCACTTGGCCGGATTACGGTTCCACACCGTCAGCGGATAACCCGCTGCCAGCAGGCGCCGGCACATCGGCAAGCCCATCAGACCGATTCCGGCGAACCCCAACGAAGGTAGCGTTGACATCATTTAGCCTCCTTTTGATTAAAGATCGCCGAATAATGGCCGATTCATCAACGATCAGGAAAGGATTCCCCCAAGCGACAGTCAGGCCAAGTCCCTGACGCTCGGGCTCAATTCGCGCAAATAAAGACGCGAGATCTTATTCCGTGAGGTTCGCAGGCAACTGGCCAGCGAGCCAACCAGTCCAGGTATATGGCGCACAATGACTTCTAAAAATAATCCCGCCCCTGCGGTATCCGATCTGACCCTGAGCCCTGCCGCCAACAGCCCGTCATCGTTGAAGCCATTGGTCCCGTCGCGCCCGCTGTCGACTCAGCAATACCTGTACTTCACCGAAACCAATACCGACCGCATCCTCGACAACCTCGATGGCCTGCGTGATCTGGTGTTCCCGCGTCCGCCGCACCTGGAAGGCGACAACGAACAGCACAACGATCAGGAATTTCCGTCGGTGTGCCTGATCGGCCTCGGTCGCTGCGGCTCCAACATCGCTCTCGACGTCGCGGAGCTGGTGTACAACGCGCGCAAGTTCTACCTCAACGAATTCAACAACGAAGACCGTGCGGCGGACCGGCGTCTGGCCGACAAGGGCTACAGCCCGGCCCAGTGGATCAAGAACAACCTGCGCATCGGCCCGAACAAATCCACCAAACCGGTGTTTCTGGTGGAGCCGCTGGTGATGCTCGGCGACCTCGACAAGGACATCGCCGGGCGCATCCGTTTCTCGCGCAAGGGCGAGAAAAGCGGCTTCCTGCGCGACTACAGCAAAATGAAGATCATGGACTTGTCCGAAGTCCACGCCGGTGGCGCCGGTAACGCGCCGATCCTTGGCCAGTACCTGGCGAAGATCATCCTCAACAAGGACACCCAGCGTTTCTCCAGCCCTGACTGGAAAATGATTCACTCGTACCTGATCGACAGCTGCGGCATCAAGGCCAACCAGTCGCGCCTGTACTTCTCGATTTTCAGTGCCGGCGGCGGTACCGGATCGGGTATGGCCTCGGAATTCGGCCTGGCCCAGCAGCACTCGTACATGAACAAGACGTTCGACACCAAGCCGATGGACGAACATGACGGCAAGAGCGGTCATTCGTTCGTGTTCGAGCCGATCTTCACCAGCGGCATCTGCGTGCTGCCGAACATCTCCGACCATCGCAGCGAAATGTCCGAGGCGTTGCACATCAACGCCGGTCGCCTGCTGTGCAAATATCTGTCGGAAGAATGGGATTTCTCTTACAACTTCGCCAACGAAGACAGCAGCGAAGCCAGCGTCATGGGCCGTATCCGCCCATGGAACGCGATGATGTCGTTGGGGATCAGCAACATGGGGGGCCCCGGGGGGGGGCGGGCCCGGGGGGCCCCCCCCGGGGCCCCCCCCCCCCCCCCCAAAAAAAAAAAAAAAAAAAAA